>PXBB01000091.1 GCA_003565735.1 Bacteroidales bacterium | reverse complement strand
TTATGTCCAATTGTGAAAAATAACCCCAAAATGGGACAAAAAGTATAAGTATTACGCCGTAAATGCGTATAAAAAATTAAAAAAATGATTATTTGAAGCAAAAATTAGTTCAAAATTTGGGAAAATATTGAGCTAATTGAAAAGTAAACTTTTGCAACGGTCTTGTTTTTTTAAAAGTTCCACCCCTAAGAATGAAACAAAAAAGCATGCAGGCAGGTTTGGTGCTTTTTGATCAAGCATGCAAATTTTTTGTAAAAAAAAATAATTATAAAGATTTATGCTGCTATTTGATAATAATGTCTTTAATAATGTCTTTGCCTGCTTCTTTGTTTAGCATTTGCATAACTTTCTTTTTGGCGTAAGCCAACTCATTTTTAAGAGCGGCAGAGCTTAACCCAATAGTTAAAATACCATTACGAAGCATGAAAAGTTCTGTCTGTCTGGCAATTTCTTTTCCCATGGCTCTTTCCCAAAAAACCAATAACCGACTTTGATAAAAACGCTCTTCATAATTGTATTTTTTCAAAAATAGATTGAGGGCTTCTTTAAGTGTCAGGCTGTTCGACTTTCTCATGATCAAAAAATTGTTTTTATTTTACAGTTGGCGTGCACAACGGTCCTTTATCAAAAAATATGTTGCTTTTAAATGGATTTGCTCAAGTGTTTTTTGGAGCCTTAAATAATCTGTATCTGTAATAATAATTTGTTCAAAACCTTCTTCGTTAACGAGTTTGATAAGATGTTCTACCCTGTTGTTATCCAATTTGTCAAAAATATCATCGAGTAAAAGCAGTGGTGTTTGCTTTTTTATGTTTTTAATAATCATATACTGGGCTAATTTCAGAGCAATTAAAAAAGTTTTTTGCTGCCCTTGCGATCCGAATTTTTTTAAGGGCTTATCTGCTATGTTAAATATCAAATCATCCTTGTGTATGCCTACAGTAGTGTGTAAAGCCTGCCTGTCTTTTCCTACAGCATCTTTGAGCTTAAGGGCATAATCACTATCTTTAAGCTGCGATTCATACGCCACAGATACCGGCTCTTTATTGCCCGACAATCGTTTGTGAAAATCCTGGAAAACAGGGATGTAGCTTTTTAAAAACTCATGACGTGTGTCATAAATTTTTTGCCCCAACATAACGAGTTTATTGTCCCAAATCTCCAGAGCTGCATTGTCAAAATAATTTCTTTCGTAAAATTGTTTTAATAGAATATTTCTTTGTTGCAGTGCTTTATTATAGTTGAGTAAGTTGTCTAAATACCTTTTGTCAAATTGAGATAAGGCACTGTCAATGTATTTGCGGCGCATATCGCTACCAGCATTTATATAATCGGCATCTGAGGGTGAGATAATAACCAAGGGGAAATGCCCTATATGGTCGGCAAGCCGCTGATAAGCCTTGTCGTTTTTTTTAAAAACCTTTTTCTCGCCGCGTTTTAAGCTGCAACTTAAATATTCAGTTTGACCATGGTTGTGATACCGGCCTTTGATTAAAAAAAAGTCTTCAGAATCATTAATATTTTGAGAATCTATATTGTTAAAGTAGCTTTTGCAAAAGGATAAATAATAAAGGGCATCCAAGAGGTTGGTTTTACCGGTGCCGTTTTCTCCGGTAATGCAGTTTATCCCTTTTTTAAGTTCCAATGTGGCTGATTTAAAACTCTTAAAATTTACAATATAAAGTTTTTCTATATGCATTTTGCTTTATGGCTTTGCCTGTGGTTCGAAAACCCAAAGATAAGCAAAATTAGCAAGACACCTTTTTTTTGCCGGATAGTTTTTTTATTTCAGTATTAATGAAGCTGCTTAACTTGTTTATAATGCGTTTTAAGCGACTAATACTTAAAGAATGTTGCGTAAGTTTGTATATAAAATAGGCTATATGTTTTTTTATCAGGATTTGCTCACGCTCTTACATCTGTTAAAGGGGGATACATGAAATTCACAGCGAGCTTTTTAGGCATAGTTCAGGAAAAAAAGCTTTGCTGGGTTAAGAAAAAATTATATATTTGCACAAATGCTTATCAAAGATACATATTTAAAAATCTTTAACCCCGGTACGCATAGGTTCAATAATTTATGATGTAAATATTGAAAAACCTATCAGGCTATCAGATGCTGATACAGTATTTCCTTTGCTATTACCTTTTATCAGTACCGGAAACCTAAGCATGATAATGTATTATTTATTAATCAAAAAAAATAAAAAATGATTACAAAAGTTTTTAATCCGACAAACAAACCAAGTTTAAGTGAAAAGAATGAAATTATTGATTTTTTGCATGAGCACTTAGACCGTTTTAGAGATTCCAAAGAAGATATTGGAAAAGCCATTGATTTTGCATTAAAGGAATACGATTCATTTGGCGGATTTGTAGTTACCGGTCGCGAAAACGACGACATTATTTGTGCTGTGGTGGTTAATGTCACCGGCATGAAAGGCTACATACCTGAAAATATTCTTGTGTATATTGCAACCCACGCCGACCATAGAGGTAAAGGAGTTGGTAAAGAGCTGATGAAAAAAGCTATAGAAGTAGCAGATGGCAATATCGCATTACATGTTGAACATGATAATCCTGCCCGTTTTCTGTACGAAAAATTAGGCTTTACCAGTAAGTATCTTGAAATGCGTCTTGTAAAATAACCGAACGATGGCGTTTGTAACACTAAACTCAAAAAAGCTAAAAGCGAACTTCAAATACCTCGATAACATTTTTGCAAAAAATAATATTGAGTGGGCTGTAGTTTCTAAAATGCTGTGTGGCAACAAAATGTATCTTACTGAGTTGCTGAACCTGGGTATTAAAAAAGTATGCGATTCGCGGGTTTCCAACCTGAAAACAATAAAAAGAATTGACCCCAATATCGAAACTTTTTATATCAAGCCACCGGCCAAACGGGCAGTGAAAAGTGTTGTTAAATATGCTGACATCAGCATGAATACACAAAAAGAAACCATAAGGCTGTTGTCGGAAGAAGCCCAAAAACAGGATAAAATTCATAAAGTGATTATCATGATTGACCTTGGCGAATTAAGAGAAGGTGTCATGGGTGAAGATTTTATGGATTTTTATGAAGATGTTTTTAAGCAAAAAAATATCGAAGTTGTCGGTATTGGCACAAACCTTACTTGCTTGTATGGCGTGTTGCCAAATCACGATAAACTTATTCAGCTGTGTTTATACAAGCAATTGGTAGAAACAAAGTTTAAAAAGAAAGTCCCTTATGTGTCGGGTGGGTCATCGGTGACCATACCCCTCATATTTCAAAAGCTATTGCCTATAGGCATCAACCATTTTAGGGTAGGAGAGACTTTATTTTTAGGCACAGACGTTTATAATGACCAGCCATTCAAAAACCTTAACTCAGACGTTTTTAAACTGTATTCCGAAATAATTGAACTTATTGAAAAGCCTGTAGTGCCCATCGGTGAACTTGGAACAAATGTTGAAGGCGATGCTTTAAATTTTGATGAAAAACTCATTGGTAAAACATCTTACAGAGCTATTATCGATATAGGTTTACTTGATGTTGAAGAAAAACATATCGCACCTATAGATAGCGGCATCTCTTTTGCAGGTGCCAGCTCTGATATGTTTGTCATGGACCTTGGTGAAAACAAAAAAGGCTATAAAGTGGGCGATTTGCTGGAGTTTAAAATGGACTATATGGGCGCACTCAGGGTCATTAATTCTTACTATATTGATAAAAGAATTCAGTAGTGCACAACGATTAACGGTAGTTAATATATTTAAACACTTTTTACCTTCTCGAATTTGATTAAATAAACCTTAGTCAATGCTGTCAAAAAATATTATTTTTGACACGCATAAAACTGTATTATTGGATACAAAATGCATGAATATATTTTTATAATTTGATTTGACAATTAAATGAAAACACAGCAAGAATTACTTGAAATAGTCAGGGAAGAGCTTTCCCGGCAGTCTTTCAACAGTGACCCTGAAAATCTTTTTCAGCCTATCTCATATACATTATCACAAGGCGGCAAAAGATTGCGCCCGGTGTTAACATTAATGACATGCGAAATGCTTGGTGGCGCAATAGAAGAAGCCTTATATCCTGCGCTTGGTTTAGAGATATTTCATAATTTTACGCTTATTCATGATGATATTCTTGATAATGCGCCGCTAAGAAGAGGCAAAGAAACAGTCTTCAAGAAGTGGAACGCCAATATAGCAATTCTCTCCGGCGACACTATGTTTGCCATAGCTTATACCTATTTTTTTAAAACTAAGGAAAAACATATCATTCCTATACTTAATGTTTTTAATGATGCTGTAGTTGATGTATGTAAAGGGCAGCAATATGACATGGATTATGAGACCAGTTATGATGTTTCTATCAGTGATTATATTGAAATGATACGTCTCAAAACGGCCGTTCTGTTAGGAACCTGTGCAAAAGTAGGTGCTGTAATTGCCGGAGCTCAAGAAGAAAACCTCAGCAACGTTTACAATTTTGCCGAAAAACTGGGCCTTGCTTTTCAACTGAAAGATGATTTGTTAGACCTCTATGGCAACGAAACTCTCTTTGGAAAAACAACCGGTGGCGATATCGAAAGCAACAAAAAAACATTTCTTTTCCTTAAAGCTCTAGAAGTTGCAGACCCGCATACGCGAAAAGAGCTACAAGAACTCTATGCCATCAGAAATACTGACCCAAAGCAAAAAATTGAAAAAGTGAAAGCTATTTATGAAAAGCTTCGGATAAAAGAGCTTACCGAAGAGGCCATAAATACCTACTACAAGGAAGCTGTTGATAGAATTGATGCACTTAGCGTGCAAACAGAAAATAAAGAGCACATGTACCACTTTGCCCGTAAGCTTATGGCACGACAATACTAAAGTAAACGACCACCGTCAGAGACGGTGGCTTTAAGAAATACAACCCTCTAAAAGAGGGTAAAATCTTTGCGGTCTGACTCATTTTTCTTTTCTTCTGCTTCCTGATATTTCACATACCT
>PXBB01000095.1 GCA_003565735.1 Bacteroidales bacterium | reverse complement strand
TGGCGTGATGATGACTGACGCAGCGCTCCTGCTGAAAGGGCCGTGATAGACGGCTTCAATATTGTTTCCATCGGGATCAAGGACGAATGCTGAGTAGTAGCCGGGATGATAGGAGCGCTCTCCGGGCTTGCCGTTATCCGTGCCGCCGGCGTTGAGTGCCGCCTTATGGAAGGCTCTGACCGTCTCCGGATCCGGCGCCTGGAACGCGAGATGGATTCGCGTCACGTAGTCGTCGGCCAGGTCCACGAACAGCTCATCTGCATAGAAGAAGCCCGGGCCTTCGTGCAATGCCCCGGGATGGCCAAGCGCATTCAGCACGGCGAGGTAGAAGCGTTTGCTGGCTTCCAGGTCCGAGACCCGAAGGTGGATATGGTCAAACAGTCTTCCTCGATGAAATTTCAACACGACCTCCGTTGCGCCCAACGTTTCGATTTGCCGGCGTGCGTGCCCGATGCCTTATTGAGGACATTTCCTGTCAGCCGCCAAATACCGTGAAACTCAACCACACATAAACGCCGTATCCCGCCAAAAGTAACCCGCCCTCCGGTCGGCTCAGGCGGCGTCCCGTGTACAGGAACAACAGCAGGAACAACGATGCGCCAAGCATGACCCATTGATCAAACTGCAGGATTCTGGGATGAACCGGGAGTGGCTGAAGAAGAGCGGACACCCCGAGAATCCCGAGAAGATTGAAGGTATTGCTGCCGAGTATGTTCCCTACAGCGACATCAGCGTGCCGCCGAATAGCTGCGATCACCGATATGGACAGCTCGGGAAGCGATGTGCCCACGGCCACGAGCGTCAAGCCAATGACGGCCTCTGGCACGCCGAAGTGCCCTGCAATTCCAACGGCGCCCACCAGCAGCACCTGTGATCCGGCAATCAGCAGCAGCAACCCGAGAAGCACCGCGATCACAGTCCACAACACCGACTTCGGAATGCTGGAAAGTTCGTCTGCTTCAGCTTGGTGCATTGCACCCGAGGGCGCAGCGCGGAACCGCTCGCTCCAGTATGCCCACACCAGGTAAGCACCCAGGGCAGCGAGGAATATACCGGCATCTGCGCGCCCCAGCGCGTCTCCTCCCACAAGAACGAGAAACAGCACGCTCGCGGCCACTACCGTAACCGCGTCCCGCTTCAGCGCCAGTGGCTTCACCGCCATTGGCGTAATCAACGCGCAAATGCCCAGTACCAGCAAGATATTGCCGATGTTGCTCCCGACAACGTTGCCGATAGCGATGTCCGGTTGCCCGTCGATCGCAGCATTGACGGAAACCACCAGTTCCGGAGCGGAGGTTCCAAAGCCTACGATGACCAGACCGCTCAGCAACGGCGACACACCGAGGCGTTTGGCTGCGGAAAGCGAGCCACGAATCAACGCCTCACCGCCCACGGTGAGCAAGGTTATACCGAGGAGGACAAACAAAATGTTCAACATGGATCTGAAGTGCCCGACAAGGCTGACAGCGCCTTGGAAGCGAGCGCCCCCAGGAGCGCATACATCAGCAACGACAGTGGCGCGAGAAGAATAGCCTCCGACAGGTCGTTCGTCAGCAGGTTTACGGGAAACGCCAGATATCCGATGAGGCCGTGAGCCGGGTCAGTGGAATACCAGGACCAAGGGTCGGGTGGCAAAGAAATACGAAAGGGAAGGCACTGCACGGCAACGGCAAAGCCTCCTGCCAGGGTCACCAATCCGGCAACCAGACTCAAAATGGCTCCGCGCACGGCGGTGCGTCCCATTAGATACTGGCCATGCATCTGAAAACTCTGTCAGGCCTTGTTCGTCAGTGTTGGGGCACGGGAGCCGGAAGTCGAGCCTGAAAAACTCATGCGACCCCAGCCCGGATAATGGTCGTGCGCGGGGGCTAACACAACGCGGATTCGTCGCCGCCGCCAAGGGCCAGAGTGCCGTGATCAAACACCATTCGCCACCCGCGCTCGTCTCGGATCCAGATCGACGACCGAAAGCTGACCCTTTGCAACCGACCCTCAGCGTCAACGTGAGCCTATAGATAAATGATCAAAGCCACCTCCGGCTTTAGATCCACTCTTCGGAACTGCTCAGCGCGGACATTTGGCGGCTGGGCATTTGCCAACCGCTCCAGGATGGTCTCCCGCGAATATTCGCAGCCCGACCGGCCGGTGTCTTCTCCGGAGTCAACCAAAGCCGCATGAACGCGAGGACTTCCGTAGGTCTCTCGACTTCGCACATAGGTGCGTTCGATTTTCACGATCAACGCCGCGTCGTCGATGGCTCGCTGACTTCGCGGACGAGCCCGCCACGCGTAACACTTAACGGCGCGGACGCCATACAGCCGGCACATAGCCCACTCTGCGAACGCCCCTTGCTGGGCTTCGATGAAGGCGAAGAATTCGCTCTTCGAGTTGAAGTGAACTGGATGGCTCTTTTTGGAAGGTCATGCTCAACCTTCAGCCGCTCGTAGTCTCGCTTCATGCGTCGCAGCTCCTTAAGCTTCGCCGCAGTCTCCCGGTCAGATCCGCACCTTTTGCGACTATCAGCCCATCCCGCGCCTGCTTGCGCCAACGAGACAGCATGAACGGGTGAATGTAAAGCGATGCGGCAACGTCCTGCACGGCTACATCCGGCAACTGGCTCAAGCGAACGGCCGACGCCTTGAATTCCTCGCTGTACTTGTACGTCGTCCTCGGTCCTGGTTTCAGCATTTCGGATACTCCTGAAAGTTAGTTCAGGGTGTCCACTAAACCGTAGGAATCATCTTGTACACTGCATCGCTACAGTTAGGCGGCACCTCCTTGATTAGTGCACGCCATGTAGACAACCCATGCCCTCCTGGTCACGATCGACCACTAACCTTTTTCGCCAACATTAGCGCAGTCCACATGGGAAATTCCTCCTTGAAGCCTACGCCGGTCGATCTAAGGTCATGGGGGGCCGCCACGCAGGCGAGAGCCATATGAACTTCGCCAGGCCATTTACGTGAACGGAACAGGATTCTCGTTCCACATTCCGTACAGAATCCTCGTTCGGACTCAGCACTGGATCGATACCAGTTGAGTAGTTTCTCGCCGGAGTCGATGTGGAACTCGGGAGTTTTAACTCCGACCCAACAGACAGCTGACGCGCCGTGAGCTCGCCTGCAGGATTCGCATACGCAATCGGTAACAAACCTTGGAGGGCCGGAGAAGGAGAATTGGATCGAATGGCACATGCATGATCCGCGGTATTCCTTGCTCACGTCGAACTCCTTTGAATCCAAACCCAGGTCCTCGGGTACCTTCTGCCGCAGCCTGAATGGGAAGCCGTAAAATCAGCCTGTGCCGCCTGACGTCGGACTCCAACTGCTTGTTAGCGCATCGCCCTTGCCGTCTAAATGTATATGATGGTAATAAACAAGAATGTTCGAGGGGCGGACAGTCTCGGGCTTTCAATGCGACGAGGGTAATCGCCGCAAGAGCTCGGACAAGCACGGAGTCAGCCAGGCAGAGGCGGAACAGGTCTTCTTCAACCGGCCTCTGCTGATTGTGCACGATGTTATCCACAGCCACCGCGAGTCTCGTTACCACGCGCTGGGCATGACCGACGATAGAAGACTACTGCACATTACCTTCACACTCCGTGAGTCCGAAACCTTGATCCGCGTGATCTCGGCCCGAGACATGCACCGCAAGGAGCGGACTATCTATGAGCAAGCAACGTAAGACGACACCGAGATTCAAGACTGAAGCAGAGGAGCGGGCTTTCTGGGAAAGCCACGACTCCAGCGAATATGTCGACTGGAACAAGGCGGAGTCCGTGCAGCTTCCGAAGCTGAAGCCCTCAACCAAGACCATTTCCCTGCGCCTGCCCGTCTCGCTGCCGGAGCGCATCAAGATCGAGGCCAACAAACGCGACGTCCCCTGTCAATCGCTCATTAAGGCTTGGCTTGCCGAGGACGTGGGCCGGCACGGAAAGTGATCATGCGGGCACTAACGATAGCGGTCAGCGGCGCCGCCCAGCGGCGTCCGCTGCAGCGCCTTGTTGGGGCGCATTTGGCACCCACGGCTTGATTTTTCGCAGCACTGGACGCAGTTGGCGCTCAGCGACTTCAGTGTCACGCGCCGCTTGCGCCCGCAGCCAGTACCCGCTGGATAGTCCAAGGAACCGGCACAGCCGCAGGTCTGTGTCTGCAGTTACCGCGCGCTTGCCAGCCACGATCTCGCTGATGCGCTGCGCCGGCACGTCGATTTCCTTCGCCAATCGATACTGGCTCAGCCCCATGGGCTTGAGAAACTCCTCCAAGAGAAGCTCGCCTGGGGTAACAGGATTCAATTTAGTCACAACACACCTACTATAGTGATAGTCGACAATCTCGACGTCTTCTGCACCGGCCTCGGTCCACCGAAAGCAGACACGCCACTGATCATTGATCCGAATACTGAACTGGCCTGAGCGCTTGCCCTTCAAGACCTCCAGCCGATTCCCCGGTGGAACGCGAAGATCATCCAACCGGGAGGCGATTTCCAGCTGTCTCAGCTTTCTCCTGGCCACCGCGGAAATATTCGCAAACCCCTTGACCCGCGTCCCTTGCGCAAGAGCCTTCGTATCAGAGCACCGGAACGATCTGATTATGCCATTTAGTAACGCACGGCGTGATTAACGACAAGCGTGACTACGCGGCCCAGCAAGAAATCGACGGCCGAAACGCCGTAAGGTTTTGCCGCACTTTCGCCGAATAATCCGGTTGGGCCATGGTGACGTGTCCGAAAAACACCGGGCAGCCAGAGAAAACCAAGCGTTATCCACCGTTCGGTTTCCCTGCGGCGAGGCGCTCCAGATCGAGTTGCCACACCTCGCGATGCTCACCCTGCGCAACAACCCCGACGCACGCGCCATCGACCGCGTCCGGAGCAACGTCCCCGCCGTCGTCCGACCGCAGCGCTCGCGATACACTCCCACCCGTATCGACCTTGCCGGAGTGCCGGATGAACAAAATCACCTTCCCGCTCGCACTGGCCTGCACTACACTGCTGTCGGTCGCCTGCGACCGTACGCCGCCGGAGCC
>PXBB01000156.1 GCA_003565735.1 Bacteroidales bacterium | reverse complement strand
TCATTAGCTCATCAACCTCTGTTTTTGTTAATTTAATTCTATAACGTACCATTTGCAGTTTTTTCTGCAAATATAGTAATAATTTTTATATTACGTCATATTATGCCTAACATAACACTAGCATTAAATTAAAAGTTTTGTCTTGAGGATCTCCCAATGTCCTACCTTCTTTTTCATCACTTGGGAAACCAATTCTATAAAATTCGCCACGCAAACTTCTTCCTTGTCGGAAGTCATGGGATGCAACGACAACACCAGTTTCTGAGCCACTTAGTGTTACTGTTTTTTCATTAGCACCACTTTTGATTGTATGCGTAATGCTATATTTTTTAGCCATTTCAACCGCCTTATCATAAGTCAAAGGATTGTCACTTTCATCAACTAAAATATAATTTAATTCAAACCTAAAAGACATACCTCCAAGTTCTAAGGATGTTTTTACAATTTTGTTATCAGTTGCTAATGCTAACGAAGGATCATCAACACTTCCTTGACCTCTTGTTACAAAATAAACATTGGCAATAAATGTAAGTGAATTGTTTTCTTTATTTACAATTAAAGCTTCTAACCCATCTAAATCTTTTGCCCATATAGGCATATTAGAAGCAAACTGATATGGAGTTAACATAGGATAAGATTGAAACAACGGATCCACGCTCAAAAACTTAGCAATTTGGGCTTTATAGATTCTAAAACCATAATCGTAAGTAGAGCCACCGCCGCCCATGCCTTCGTTGTCACATTCTTTACTATTAAACCCGAACCTAAACTCCCCGCTGCTCCAGTGTCTTTCGGGCATCATCATACCGAAGGGGTAATAGTCGCTTACGCTTAATACTTCTGTATTTTTGTACAAAAATTCATTGTTTATCATCTATGCAAAGTTAGTATATTTCCATTTGAAAAGCGAAAATAACCGCAAAATACCAGCCAAAATCCTCAAATCTGGCACGATAGAACGTAATAATAAAAAAAACCCGCCATAAAGACGGGTTTTTCAAAAAAAAGATAATCTCTTAAGATTTGTAATGGTCGATTTGTTTGCCTTTAGCATCGTAAAGTTTGATATCCAGAGGCATTTTACCGAGCGCATGGGTAGCGCAGCTCAAACAGGGATCGTAAGCCCTTATGGCAATTTCTACAGCATTTTTCATCGGTTCAGTAATTTCATGCTGTCCATTCATCATCTTCTTTGCTACATAATTTACCGAACGGTTCATGGGTTCGTTATTATTTGTAGTTGAAACAATGAGGTTAGCCATAGTTATTTGATCATTTTCGTTGATTTGATAGTGGTGGAAAAGGGTACCACGTGGAGCTTCTATCAAGCCAACACCTTCATTAAGTTTTGTGCCTTTAGTAACGAGGTCATCTTTTTGAAGGTCAGGATCTAAAAGCAATTCTTTAATAACCTCTGCTGAGTGTAGCAATTCTATAAGTCTTGCCCAGTGTGTATGCAGGCAATAGTTATTAGGTTTACCGTTTGTATGGGCTCTAAAGATTTCAAATTCTTTTTGAGCTTTAGGCGTTGGAATGAAGTCGCAAGTGTTAACACGAGCCAAAGGTCCTACCCTGTACCAGCCATCATCTTTACCAATGCTTGTAAGGTAAGGGAACTTCATATAGCTCCAATTTTTCACTTCTTCTTCAATATGTTTGAAATACTCCTGGTAATCCACATCATTAAGAATTTTATTGCCTTCTGCATCAATTGCGCGCATGACGCCATGGTATAAGTCCATTGCACCATCTTTTCTGACCAGACTCAGGTGGTTTGAAGGGAAGTATGCAAAGCCATCAACGAAGTCCTTGTTTTTCATGTAGTAGTCTTTAAAAAACTGGACGGCGCTATCTGCCCATTCAATCATTTTGTCAATATTCAAGGGGTCAGCACCTTTAAGCAGGAAGTCGCGTTCTTCGATGCTTAAGTTTTTATTGATACCACCGGGTATTGCACCGGTACCGTGAATTTTTTTACCAGCCGTTCGCTCTATAACTTCCTGACCATATTTACGCATTAATACACCTTGCGTGGCAAGTTCCGGAAAGTTTATAGCCACACCAATAACGTTACGTATGGCGGGGTCTGCGTCATATCCTAACAGGAAGTCTGGTGAGGAAAGGTGGAAGAAGTGTAGTGCATGAGATTGAAACATCTGACCATAATGCATAAGTCTTCTCATTTTTTCTCCGGTAGGTGTAAGTCCTTCTCCGGTGCCGGCACCTACAATTACATCAAGTGCTTTAGCAGCTGCTAAGTGATGGCTGACAGGGCAGATACCACAAAGGCGTTGTACGAGTACAGGAGCTTCCCAATAAGGGCGGCCTTGTACAAAACGTTCAAATCCGCGGAATTCAACGATATGAAGGCGGGTTTGATCCACGTTCATATTGTCATCGAGATGAATGGTCACTTTGCCGTGGCCCTCAACTCTGGTTACAGGTTCTATTGTTACTTTTTGTGCCATTATTTTTATTTTTTTTGTTTAATCAAATTTTATTAACTCATAGGGTAGTTTCATTTCGTCGCCTGTTACCAATGCAACGACTGCGTTCCAGATAAGATCGGCGCGCGGTGCGCATCCCGGCAGATAATAGTCAATTTTTACTATTTCGTGTAAAGGGTACACCTTATCAAGTATTATTGGTAACTCGGGGTCGTTAGGCATAATTCTTTCGGTATTTTGACCCACGGTAGGACCGTCAAGATAGGCTTCTTCTAAACACTCTTTCACAGGAATACCATTACGCATAGCAGGTAAGCCACCCATGATGGCGCACTCGCCCAACGAAATAAGAATTTTACAATTTTTTCTGAAATCTTTCAATACGTGAATATTTTCAGTATTACAACAACCGCCTTCTATGATACCTATATCACATTGTTTGGTGAAAGTCTTGATATCATTAATAGGAGATTTGTTGAATTCAACTAACTCAATTAACTGCAATATTCTGTCATCAATATCCAATATTGACATGTGACATCCAAAGCATCCGGCTAGTGAAGCTGTAGCTACTATAGGTTTACTCATAATAATTTTCCTCCTTTGTTATTGATGATTAATTTCGATATCTGAACCAATGGGCTTATTGTCGTATTTCCTGGTGCCAATAGGCTCTACAAAGCCAACTTCTTTACGAAGTATAGCACCTACGGGGCAAATTTCCATGGCTTTCATGGCACTTTCTTCACTCATGTGAGTTGCCAGTTTTTTGTCCATATTAATTTCAAGGGTTTTGCCTCTGCCTTTAAAAGCGAATATGTTTCTACCCTGATCGTCTTTTATAAGGCGCACACAGCGTTTGCAGAAGATGCATCGGTTTTTCTCAAGAAAAATTTTGGGGGTACTGGCTTCGAGTTCTCTACGTTCGAAAGCATATGGAAAACGAGGAACCATCATTTGGTATTTGTATCCCAGTGCTTGCAAATCGCAGGTGCCGCTTTTTTCGCATGATGGGCAAAAGTGATTCCCTTCTACAAATAACATCTCAACGATTGCTTTTCTGATATCCAACAATTCGTCGCTGCTATTTTCAATGGCCATGTCTTCTTCTACAGGTGTTGTACAGGCGGCCATATGCCTGCCATTTACCTTAACGGTGCATATTCTGCAAGAGCCCGATGGCGTCAGGTCTCTCATATGACAAAGTACAGGGATATAAACACCGTTGTCTGCTGCTGCATCAACAATGTATTGCCCCTTAGGCGCTGTAAATTCTTTGCCATCTATTGTGAATTTAACTGTTTCACTCATAGTTATTATGTTTTTTTGGTTTCTAAAATGATGATTTATTCGTGAATGTTAGGTTCGCGACCAACTGCTTCACAGGACTCAATGATTGATTTTTCAATATCAAAATCGCTTTGATAATCAAGCTCTTTAGCTCGGTTTTCGTAAAGCTCCCTGAAGTTGTCTATAGTAGAGCTTACCGGATTAGCAGATGTTTGACCCAAACCGCAGCGAGAAGTTTTACGCATGATCTCACCCCAGGCTTTGATATTATCTATATCGCTTTTAATAGCGCGTCCTTCGATAAATTTTTTGATTTGTTTTGTAAGAATCATATTGAACGAACGGCATGTAACACAAGAGCCGCATGATTCATCTTCGAAAAACTCCATAAAGTTATAAACCACATCTTTAATGATGTTGCGATGATTGCCAATAACAATCATTGAACCTCCGGTGGCAAGGTCTTCTATAGCTATTTTTCTGTTAAACTGGCTTGGTGGAACGGTAAATCCTGATGGTCCTGCCACTTGCACGGCTTGTACATTTTCAGCGCCTACCATTTTTAACATTTCATTGATAGTCATACCCCATTCAACTTCGTACACGCCGGGATTTTGGCAGTCGCCGGATATGCTGAGAAGTTTTGTCCCTGAAGATTCTTCAGTTCCCATTTTTCTGTACCACTCGCCACCATTTTCGATAATTTTCACCACAGAGCAAAAAGTTTCTACATTATTAATGATGGTAGGTTTATTATTATAGCCTTTCTGAACAGGGAAAGGAGGTCTGTTGCGTGGTTCGCCTCGTTTTCCTTCGCTGGATTCGATAAGAGCAGATTCTTCGCCACAAACGTAAGCACCGGCACCAAACTGAACCCTGATGTCAAAATTAAAGCCTTTGCCAAGAATGTTATTTCCTAAAAGATTTTTGTTGCGCATATCTTCAAGAACGTGTGCCATAAATTCTTTCAAATAGTGGTATTCAGCACGAAGATACAAGATACCTTCTTTTGCGCCTATAGCATAACCTGCTATAACCATACCTTCAAACATCATATGTGCACGTTCGGTAAGGAGCACCCTGTCTTTAAAAGTACCGGGTTCGCCTTCGTCGGCATTACAAAGCACATAGCGGTCGCCTTGTTCGCGTGCACAGAAAGTCCATTTAAGGCCTGTCGGGAAGCCTGCACCACCGCGACCGCGCAAATTTGAGTCTCTCACCTCCTGAATAACACTGTCCGAAGTTTTTTCCATAGCTTTTGAAAGACCTGTTCCAAGAGTGTAATCCCCCAAAGTTACCGGGCCGGCTTTGCGAATATTATTTTTCACCATTGATTTAACAAGCGGGTGCGCATTATTGCCGTCACCATAATCGCTAAACATGTCCTCTACAGGTTTTCCTGCACGCATGTCTGCTACAATCTGCCTGACCTTTTCCCTGTTTAGGTTGGTAAATACAACAGAGTTGATAAGAGCAGCGGGTTCCTGGTCGCTCATGCCAATACAAGCAGTGAATTTTAAACTTACAAGGCCATCGGGGCTTGTACCTCCAAACTTAATACCTGTCTGATTTTCAAACTCATCTACCACTTCATCCATTCCAAAAAAGCCGGAAACAACACTGTTGTTTAAATACACAGCGTATTTGCCTAAAGGCTTCTCGGTAAAAAAGTGATAAAACGAACGCGTTTGAACTACGTCTGCTTCAGAAATGCCGAGTTCCGAAGCAATTATGGTTACGGCTTCTTCTGAAACGCAACCAAACTCGGACTGGACTTCTATAAGAATGTCCATCAATCGGCCGGAATTTTTTCCGAATTTTCCAATAATACTAATAATTTTTTCTTTCATAAAACTTAATTTAATTAGGTTGCCAGTAATATGTTTTATAAACACATATTTTTATTATATCTACTTTAAGTTCAGCAAAAATAATTATTTTTTTTAATCCCTGCTGCTTTTTAGATATTTAGAAGTAGTCCAGATAAGTAGCGCGTTTTTATTGTCAAAAAAAACGTTTGTTGTATAAGGTTTTTATTTATTTTTGAGAAATTTTTTTTTAAGAGCCGTAATAAATAAAGTAAAATTTATTACGCTAAAATGAATTAAAAACGTGCCTGATATATGAAAAGACAATTTGACCCACTACAAAACTACCACGCAACAAAAGAAGACATAGGATATGTAAACAGACGAGATGCAAATCAAGAAGTTTATGATCGCATAGGTTTTATGTCCGGTTTAGAAGTCCATCAGCAACTGGATACTCGCGAAAAGTTGTTTTGCCATTGCCCTGCCGGCATATACCAAAAGGAAGACGAATATGATGCTGAGATCATCAGACATATGCGGCCTACTCTAAGCGAGCTGGGTGAGTATGACGGTACGGCCTTAATGGAATTTAAAACACGTAAGGAGATTATATACCGCATTAAAAATGAAACGACATGTACCTATGAAATAGATGACACGCCACCCTTTCAAATAAATAAAGATGCTGTTGAAAAATCAATAGAAATATCACTTTTATCAAAGCTTAATATTGTTGGGGAAATACATATCACCCGCAAACAATATCTTGACGGAAGTATTCCTACAGGTTTTCAGCGAACTGCTATTATTGGTGTTGAGGGTGAGATACCCTTAAAGAACAAAAAGGTCAGATTGATGCAGTTGAGTCTGGAAGAGGATTCTTGCAGGGAGGTTTCTGATATAGGTCATACCCGTATTTTTCGCACAGACCGATTGGGTATGCCTTTGATAGAAACAGTGACTTATCCGGATATGACCAATCCCGATGAGGTCATGGAGGCAGCAGACTATATCCGTTTTTTGAACAGAAGTACCAACAAGGTACGTACAGGCATAGGGGCAGGAAGAGAAGATGTGAATGTAAGCTGCAAAGGAGGCACAAGGGTCGAAATAAAAGGTGTATCTCACAACAAGTGGATACCTGAACTTACGCACAACGAATGCTTCAGACAGTGGGCTTTGTTAGCTGTTAGAGACAAACTACGAAAAAGGGTTAAAAATTGGAAAACATGGCAGTTAAGCTCTGTACAGGTTAATTATTTGGATTACAAATTCGACTATGCACCCATAAAGGAGGCTTTTCAGCAAAAGCATAAAATTGTAGCTGTTAATTTGCCCGGTTTTTTCGGAATTCTTTCGCACTTTACACAGCCGGGCAAATGTTTTGCTGATGAAATCAGTGACAGACTAAAGGTTATTGCCTGCCTGGAGAAACCCAATATGACCAGTACAGAATCATTAAATGGTGAAATAAAACTATCGGATTTCGATAAAATCAGACATTTGCTTAACAGCAGTGAACATGATGCCCAAATCATTATGTGGGGGCCGGCAGAGGATATGTCAACAGCATTAGAAACCATACAAGAACGCTGTCAGTGGGCTTTTGAAGGCGTACCTAATGAAACCCGTAAATCTTTTGAAGATGGCACCACCATCTTCGAAAGGGTTTTACCCGGAGCAGACAGGATGTATCCGGATACAGATTCTGCCCCTATTCCACTTACAGATGATTATATTGAAACTATTCGGGAAAGGCTACCGGAGGATGTCATCGAACGCTACAACACATTGAAAGAATGGTTAGTACCTGAAGATACCTATGCTTATATTTTCAGCAAAAATCTTTTCCCACTTATTAAGAAAATCATAACAGAACTTGATGTGGAGCCCGCATTGGCAGGAACTTTTATAGGTCACACCCTGAAACATGTTGAAGGGCAGTGTAAACCGGCTTCGGAATGGGATTATGATAAAGTATTTGATTTGTTTAAATTCGTTAAAGAAAATGATCTGAAATTTGACTTAATGAAAATCATTTTGCCCCATTTATACAGGCATCCCAAAATAGACATCCCGTCCATATTAAATCTTATAAAATTAAAAAAAATCAGCAAGGAGAACATTGTTTCGCATATCCCATTTCTGATTAAAAAGTTTGAGGAAATTGGCCGCAATAGCGATACAGAATCAATGACTCACTGGATAATGGGCGAATTGCGCGCAAGTGCTACAGGCAATATGGATCTCAAAGAGTTGCGCCAGGTAATAAATGAAACAATAAAAAAACAACTTGATAAGTAAGCCACAATGTATGTTTACTAAGGCAAATGTCACATATTATATGCCCTTTAAACCTTTGTCACTGGTCTTGTGCTTGGTAGTGCTTTTAGGCATAAAGCCCTTGAATGCGCAACATTATAAATTGCAAACCTCTCAGAGCGACTCCCTGGCAAATGCCATACTCAACAGCATAAGCCCTGGCAAAGTGCGCTATACAATACAGTCGCTGGAAGAATTTGAAACCCGTTTTGCCCTTGATGACAACAGAAAAGATATTGCGCTGTGGATAAAACAGGAGTTTATCGATATGGGCTACAAAGATGTTTTTCTGGACTCTTTTTTACTTGACAGTATTGAATGGCCGCAGGGAAGTGATATATTCTATACAACATGGCAATATAACGTTGTAGCCAAGATTCATGGTTCTGTTGACTCCTCCAAACACTTTGTGATGGGCGCACATTATGATGCTATAGTGTATTGGGGAGATGCTTTTACCTATACCCCCGGCGCTGATGATAACGCCAGTGGTGTAGCAGCAGTATTAGAAACAGCCAGAGTTTTTAAAGAACACAATATTCAACCGGATTTTACCATTCATTTTGTGGCTTTTGCTGCTGAAGAGCTTTACCTCCACGGAAGCACCCACTATGCCGAGAAAATGGCCAATCAGCAGGCTGATGTTGTGCTGATGATAAATAATGATATGATTGCCTATAACCCCATAGAAGCTCAACGCTGGCGTTTTAAAATGCAAAAATATCCTCACACTGAGAGGGTTAGAATAATGGCTGAAGATATTGCTTCCAAATATACACATTTGGTTATGTTTGTTGACTCAAATGCTATTGCATTCTCGGATAGTTATCCTTTTTACCTTCAGGGTTACGACGCCGTTTTTTTTCAGGAATACAACTTCAACAACAATCTTCATACTGTGTATGATGTGTTGGACAGCCTTGATGTATATTATTGTGCAGAGGTCATAAAAATATCCTGTGGCTTACTCTTGTATCAAAACATGGGTCATCTTAACTCTGTAGATATATTGTCCCACGAAGCACAGATACAACTGTACCCAAATCCTGCCGAAGACCATATCTATGTCAATTTAAAAAGTCATACATTAGCTTCCGAAAAGTTTATAATTGAAATTTATGATATGCAAGGCCGCTTGATTAATTACAAAGAACATTTTTACGACTTCGGCAATAACAACTTGATAAGGTTGGATGTGAATCACCTGAAAAGCGGTGTTTACAACTGCGTTATTAAAACAAAACAACATATTTATAATAAGAGTTTTTTTAAATTATAAGCATAAAAACAAAACACCATGAGTGAAGATTTTTTCCAAGGTTATAAGGGAGACGCGTTAACACTACTAAAGAAATACAATGTAAGAGTGTGGGGTCAAGCTTCAATAAAGACAACCCGAGGGTATTTCAAAGGCACGATACTTCCCCGTTCAGAAAATGATGATGACAAGCATATTGTCTTAAAAATTGCTACGGGCTACAATATCGGTATAGATACTAAAAATATTATCGATATGCAGGAAGATGGCTATAAAAAAGCAAACTATAAAATTCCCGAGAAAGAGTTTCCTTATTCAGAATCATTGCCCAATGTAAAGCTCATAGGTACCGGTGGCACTATAGCATCCCGTCTGGATTACCGAACGGGAGCCGTTATTCCTGCCTTTTCGCCGGGAGAGTTATATGGTGCTGTTCCTGAGCTGGCCGATATTTGCAACCTGAAAACAGAAAAACTATTTGCTGTATTCAGTGAGAATATGGGGCCGGAGCAGTATAAAAAACTGGCAATAGCTATTGGCAAAGAGATTGAAAATGGAGTTGATGGCATCGTTATAGGTCATGGAACAGATACATTGCACCATACTGCTGCTGCTTTAACTTTCATGATACAAAACTCACCGGTTCCTATTGTTTTGGTGGGCTCTCAAAGGTCATCCGATCGTCCCAGTTCGGATGCCGCACTCAACCTTATGCATGCTTGCACAGCTGCAGCTCACGGCGAAATAGCCGAAGTCATGGTATGCATGTTTGGCCCGACATCAGACGAATATGGTTTTTTACACAGAGGCACACGTGTGCGTAAAATGCATTCTTCTTACCGTTCAACTTTCCGAACATTAGGAGATGTACCTCTGGCAACTATAACACGAAAAGGTGTCACACCCATTAAAAAAGATTTCAACCCAAGAAGAAAAGATAAAAAGGTCACTGTTTTGCCATTTTTTGAAGAAAAAGTGGCCATGATATATTATTATCCTAATATGCAACCGGATATGATTGATTCGTTGGTTGAAAATGGATATAAAGGCATTGTAATTATTGGTACCGGCTTAGGGCATGTTAATAAACCGCTTTACCCTGCAATAGAAAGAGCGTCTAAAAAAGGAGTTGCCATTTACATGACTGTGCAGACTTTATGGGGTTATGTACATATGTTTGTTTATGATACAGGGCGTGACCTTATGGCTATGGGCGTGGTTCCTGCAGCCAATATGCTGCCCGAAGTAGCATATGTAAAACTTGGCTGGGCATTAGGGCAAACCAACGACCTTGAAAAAGTTAAAGAGCTGATGCTGAAACCTATTAACGATGAAACTACCAAACGAGAACCATACAATGGCTACCTTGTTTATCAGGGTGGTGTTAACGAAGTGGAAGAATTTATCAGGAAAGTAAGAAAGTAATAAAACCGTTTTTGCTACCCATAAGCAAAATCAAGGCTTGTAGGTAACAAACTGGAAGTCGCATTGCATTCTGTTGATGCCGGAGCTGTAAAAAACAACCACCAGCTGACCCGATCCTGAAAGAGTTCTGAAGCTTTCAGGCTTACATACCGGCGTAATAACAGTAACATAATTGCCTGATGTATAGGTCTCCCCTGTTATGGTTATTTCATATTGTTCTGAGGTGTTATTCCACGTGCACGATACATTTCCTGAAGAGGAAGAAACAATGCCGTTGCTGTTGATATATCCTATGGCTATGGGTTGTATTGACTCTTGCCATGTTGCGTTTCCTGTGCCATCAGAAGTTAATACTTTACCATTGCCCGGACTGCCTGCTCCCGTAAAACGAACACCTCCCCCCACAAGTAAACCATTGGCTGGTGGTGCTGATATTCCGCTCCCTATCGTAACACCTCCGTTGGAATGCACCAGAAAATTGGTTATCCCCGATGTTGACTGTACCCTCAATGGGTTGTTTGTGCCGTCACCAATAATAAAAAGCCGCTCTCCCCAGTTGGCTGTAGTGCCTATTGAAACATTGCCCTGCCTGTAAATATTGCTGCTTGTACCTTCTGTCCATTTGGAAGGTGATAAGCTTAAATCCGTTCTTTCCAAAACGCCACTGCTGTTAATACTCAAATGGTTGCCGGTTCCGATAATACCTTCAAATCTAACGCTACCTGTTGTGTGAAGTTGCGCCGAAGGAGCCGTTGTTCCTATGCCTAAACGTGACTCTATGTAAGCTTCGCCAAGTCTGTTAACAAAAGCCCTCTGAACACCGTCAATTTCAATTGAAAAGCCCCACCAGCCGCCACCATGAGTATTTTTTAGTAATACGGGCATTGACGATGTCCCTAAGCGCATATTTCCTCTCAGATCGAATTTTTCGGTGGGGTTTGTTGTGCCTATTCCAATATTTACGCCATCGTTAAATAATAAGCTGTTGCTTACCCAGCTCATACCATTATGATGTAAGGTTTGCCCTGATATACCTGCTAAGCTTATGGAATCAGCAAAGGTTGATGTCTTTGCATGCAGCGCATAAGGCACACTCAACAGCTGTGTGGTTCCCATGTCGATATAGCCTGCGCCGGCATCGATTTCTATTTGAATGAAGTAATTATCGTAGCCCCATTCAATATCGGAAAAAGAGCCGCTTACGACAACGCCTGTGCCAATATGTAAATTGACAAGACCATATTCATTGGTCGTTGGGTTAAAAGTTTCCTGATAGACCACTGCACCACTTAAAGTCGATTCTCTGATGCTAATACGCATAGGCGTATTTTGGTTGCTTATCAACTGGCCCGAATTGTCCCTGAGGACTGCCTGATAATTAAAGGTTTGTGGCGGCTGCGAATGGATTGATGCTGAAAATATTAAATGAACTACAATTGTTAGGCATACTGTGATTAGTAAATTTTTCATTTTTTTTACTTTTTATATGATTCATCAAATTGTTAAGCTTTACACTTAAACATATTAAAATGAGATCAATGGGTTTTAATAATCTTAAAAATTTTATATTGCAGGTTCTTTGTGTCAACAATATGCAAATGGTAAGCTCCATCCGGCAAATGAGATATATCTAATGGCAGCGACTTGCCGCCTTTTTTTTGTTGAACTGCCACACGTCCCATTATATCGTAAAGCGTGATATCAACATCAAAATGGCTGTCATGAGGTGGCATATCAATATATAGGTATTGCATTGTCGGATTGGGGTATATATTGATATCAGAAAATAAGTCAGTAGCTGATACAGCAGTAATTGTCAGCCCTGTCTGATGAAAGCCCTGTGTAAGCGTTTTGGTACTGCCTGAAAACGTTTCGATAACAATCTCGCCAATCGTGTATGCCATATTAATTCCACTATGATTTGCTGAAAATCCCGCATTTGAGACCACCTCATTTTGTATCTTTTGAGCATATGTCATGCTGCACATTATGATAAATATACTGCATATTAGTATTTTTAATTTTTTCATTGAATATATAATGGTTATTAATTTACAAATATAATCATATTTATATCCTAAAGCAAATATATTTATACAAATAATATTTTTTGTTATCAGACTGCATTATTCACAAAAAACAAATACAAAAAAATGCACAGAACTGGTTATCAAGTTCGTTTACAAATCGGGATGCTCTATAAAAATCAGGAATAATACCGTTTAGGTTATATAAAGATAATACTTTACTTTTGTAGAAAATAAAAAAATGTTATGTAATGGGAAGCCAAATACTGTCAGATAATTATTTTATGAATATGGCATTAAAAGAGGCTCAGATAGCTTATGAGAAAGATGAGGTGCCTGTGGGTGCCGTTGTTGTTTACGACGACTTGGTAATTGCCAAAGCACACAACCAGGTTGAAACTTTATCTGACGTTACTGCACATGCAGAAATTCTGGCCTACACTTCAGCCAGTAATCATATCGGGTCAAAATTTTTAACACAATGCACGCTTTATGTCACCTTAGAGCCGTGTGTTATGTGTGCCGGTGCGATTTTTTGGGGCAGAATTGGCAGGCTTGTTTATGGTGCTGATGATGATAAAAAAGGCTATACCTTATACAAACCCAGAATAATTCATCCCGGAACAGTTGTTACAGCAGGTATTCTTGCCGGAGAATCTGGCGCATTGTTAAAAAGTTTCTTTAAAAGCAAACGTTCCCTATAGCTTATTATCATATTGCTTTATTAAGCTTTTGTTACCTGTCGAATAAGCATCTGATAATATCCGGGCGGTTTATTTTAAGTAGGTAGTCTTTTATGAAAGTTTTGTTTTCCTTTTTGTAATAAAAAAAGAACTGGTTTTGTGCTTTTTTCTGAGATAGTTTTTTCGGGACAAAAACATCCTCTCCATCATATGGATTTTTACCTGTATAAAAAATAACAGAAGATAAAGTCATGGGCGTTGGTGTAAAGTCTTGTACCTGCTCAAGTGGTAATTTTAACTTTTTTGCTGTTGCCGAAAGCTCTGCCATATCACTGATAGTAGTACCCGGGTGGCCGGATATGAAGTATGGCACCAGCTGTTGTTTAAGTTGATTTTGGTTGTTGAAGTTTATAAAAGTGTCACGGAATTTCAAAAAGTATTCAAAAGAGGGTTTGCGCATTTGTTTCAGTACGCTGTTGGATGTATGCTCGGGGGCTACTTTGAGCCGGCCCGATATATGGTGTCTGAAAAGCTGCTTGCGGTATGCCTCAAAGCCTTTTTCAGGGCTGTCTTTTTGCTGCATAAACAAGTCGTAACGAATACCGCTGCCAATGGTAATTTTTTTCACACCACTTATTTTTAGTGCCTGCTGATATAGTTTGGTGAGCGGTAAATGGGATGTGTTAAGATTTTTGCATATATTGGGATGGATACATGACGGACGGCTGCAACTGTCGCAAATAGTTTTATCGTAGGGGGTCATCTTGTACATATTGGCAGAGGGCCCTCCCAAATCACTTATGTGACCTTTAAAGTCGGTTTTTGATGAGATTTTTTTCAACTCTTCAACTATTGAAGATGCTGAGCGGCTACTGATATATTTTGTTTGGTGAGCCGTTAAAGCGCAAAAAGCACAACCTCCAAAGCAACCGCGATGTATTGTAACCGAGTTTTTTATCATTTCGTATGCCGGGATAATCCCTTTTTTTTCATACCTGGGATGGGGCTCTCGTGTATAGGGCAGCGCATATACAGCATCGATAAAATCTTCTTCTAAAGGAGGAAAAGCCGGATTAATTATCACAGTTTTATCATATATTTTTTGGACGAGGGCTTTACCCCTTCTTTTACTCCACTCTTTTTCGCTTAAAACAAAGGAGCGGGCAAATGCTTGTTTATCTTTAAGGCAGTCCTGATATGAAGGAAGCTCTACATGGTTCACGGGGATATGTTGCGTGTTGTCATTATTTATTGTATAAGCCAGCTGTGGAATATTTTTAATATCATTTGTTTGGTTTTCTCTAAACTTCTCAACAATTTTTTTTAGCGTTTGCTCTGCCATTCCATATACCAGATAGTCTGCTTTGCTGTCAATAAGCACAGGTTTTTTTAAACTGTCAGACCAATAGTCGTAGTGTGTAAGACGGCGCAGGGAAGATTCTATACCTCCAATTATGACGATGCTTTCGGGATACAGTTCTTTTAGAATATTAGAATACACCGTAACAGCATAGTCGGGTCTTTGTCGGGCTTTATTACCTGCTGTGTAGGCATCATCAGAGCGCAGCCTCTTTTGTGCAGTATAATGGTTGACCATAGAATCCATATTCCCCGAGGTCACTGCAAAAAAAAGATTGGGGGCGCCAAGCTTCCTGAAGTCTCTCAGGTCGTCCTTCCAGTTGGGCTGGGGAACAACTGCCACCCGCAAGCCTAAAGATTCCAGGTATCTGGCAATAATCGCTGTGCCAAAAGCCGGATGGTCAACATAAGCATCGCCACTAAAAATGATAACATCTATGGACGACCAGCCAAGTTTTTTTACTTCCTTGGCGGAAGTGGGCAGATATTTTGTATGGGGCTCGTTCTTTCTAAGCATATGATGCAAAATTACAATATTTAATTAGTTTATAAAACCACCATGATTCACAGGTGAATTGCCTGCGGATTTTCACCCCCATTACGAAGTTCTAATATATAAAGTCAGAAAAAAAACATTGCTTTGAGAAATGTTAAAATGTTGTAGCTTTGCGGTTTTTTTAAAAGGAGGATTAATTATGGCATACGTATCGAGGGAGAAATTATTCTCAAAAGACGGGTTAAAAGCATGGTCATTTATTGTATTTGGCACTTTTGTAATGGCTGTTGGTTTTGTTTTTTTTATATCACCCTACAAATTAGCACCCGGAGGCGTCTATGGAATAGCTATCATCCTACACCATATCTTTGGTTTTCCTATTGGACTGAGTGGCTTATTGATGGATATACCGCTTACCATCCTTGGAATTAAAATACTAGGGCCACGATTTGGAGTGAAAACCATTTTTGGTTTCATTTTTCTGTCGGGTTTTATTACTTTATTAGAATTTACTTGGGGTTATAAGCCGCTGGTTGAAGATGATGCTCTGTTATCTTCAATATTTGGAGGTTTGCTAATTGGTGTGGGCTTAGGCTTGGTTTTTCGTTCAAGAGCCAGTTCGGGAGGCAGTGATATCATTGCCATGATCTTGGCCAAATACACAAAAATGCCTGTCGGACAACTATTGATAATGGTAGATGCTTCCATCGTGCTTTTAAGTCTATTGGCTTTTGAAGACTGGAGAATTCCACTGTATTCATGGATAGTTATTTTTATTACAGGGAAAATGGTGGATGTCGTTATGCAGGGCCTGAGCTACGACAAAGCCCTCTTTATTGTTTCAGATAAGCATGATGAAATAAGAGTAAAAATAATCGAAGACCTTGACAGGGGTGGCACTTTTATCAATGCTCAGGGTATGTACAGCGAAAACGAAAAGAAAATAATTTTCACTGTGGTTAGCAGAAGGGAGGTTGCTATTTTGCAAAACTTTATCCACTCCATTGACCCGGATGCTTTTATGACGGTTTTAGACGCTCATGAAATCTTTGGAAAAGGCTTTAAGTCTTTTGAACAAGCTCAGGATTGATATAACATAATCTTCAGCCCCTTGCTACGAAAACTACAGGCAATTTATGGAGAGCCGGCCTCTGCTTTTGTTTCCAAAAAATTATTAATCATTAATAATAACTCGGACTCAAGTGTTTTCAGGTCTCTGGTTCTTGTATAATTTCTAACCGTTGCATCTGCGTCAATACTTTCCACGTTTTTATTGCTCAAGTCAGTAATAAATACTGACTGGCTTCGTGGATTTAATTGTTCTACCAGATCTTTGTTGTCTTCATGTCTGATTCTAACAACTCTGAAAAGCACCTTATCTTGGGAAAAGTTATCTTCTACAATTTTTTTTATCGTTGCCTCCAGATTGTCACAGCTTCTGGCCATACAACACACAGGTATGACATCTTTAAAATACAACACTTCTGCTTTTTGAGCTAATGTTGACAATGATAAGCTGAGTATTAAAATGCCTGCTGAAAATATTTTTTTCATGATGTTTCAATTTTGAGTGTACATATTATAACAGAGATTCAGGAATAAAATTTTACAAAAAAAATATTTGTTTGGAACAGTTGTTTTGATATAAGCCTGCTATAAATGCAGCCGACTCAACATCGTTTTTATCTTACCCTGATGCGCCTGCCAATACGCAGAATGGTTGTGGGTGTCATATTGTTCAATCGGCAAAGGGCATTAACAGTTGTGCCATGTCGGCGTGCTATAGCCGAAAGGGTATCGCCACTTCTGATTGTGTAATACTGGGCTCTCCTTGCTTCAGCAATATGCTCAAAGTGTATTTGCGATAAAAACAGGCTGTCGGCGTGAAGCCTGAAATTTTCAAAATCAATAATATCGTTAGGGTTGAGTGGCTCGCCAAAGTACCTGACTTCAAAATGCAAATGACTTCCAAAAGAGCGTCCTGTATTGCCGCCATATCCGAGAATATCACCGGCACGCACATAATCACCAGGTGCTACCAGTCTGCGTGATAAATGAGCGTAAAGCGTTTCCAAACCGTTGAAATGCCGTACCACAACGGCATGGCCATACGAACGGTTGTAACGTGAGATCCTGACTATTCCATCAAATGCATTAAGGACACTATCCCCCGTATTCAGGTTAATATCAACACCGTAATGATAACGTCCCCTCCGAAAACCAAACTGTGAGGTTACACGCCCCGGATAAGGATGTACAAAACAAAAAGTGTTATCAAAATCCTGCAATATCAACAATGTGGTATCAGGCTTTTCGGTAAAATCATAGCGCCGCACATGTATGCTATCCTGATACCATGCATAACGAAAAAGACTGTCGGAGTGTAATTTCAACAGAAATGTGTCTATTTCATTAAAACGCTCGAATAGGTGCAACCTGGAGGCTAGTGGCCGCAATGTATCAACACTAACCTCTGCTTTAACATCAATACCAGAGCAAATAATTTCAGATGAACCAAGGGTGTAAGCACCGGGCTTAGCATAAGCAATCATACAAAGTTGGGGTAAAAATATCCAAAAAATAAATAATGCCTTTGTTTGCCTCATACTGCTAAATGTAGTGCGTTTGAACCCCGCAAATTTAATCTTTAAAATGATTTCTATTTGCAAAATTTGTAAAAATTAACAAAAAGCAAGCTAAAAGACTGTGTATCATAGTGCAGCTTTTAAAATTTCATTCATTATTTTGCAAAGCTCTATTTTATTTAATTTTTTGCAAGTTTGTTTTGAATAAAAAAAAACACTATGTTAATGAACGCAGATTGGTGCGATGGCGAACTTTTGCATGCTTTAGCATCCGGTTTTTACGTTTTGGATACTGGGCTTTATTGTGCAAGTCGCTGTATTTCAGTCTTAATTTCTTCAATAACTTCAGGGTTCATTATTATCTTTTTCCCATTTGCTTTAGAAGAGAAAATGTAAAATACTTTGCCCCCAAATTCTTTTTGAAATTTCTTGTGTGTCTTTTGTTGTAAGCCTTTTTCTTTGAATATTTGTGACAGCTGAATTCCTTGATTCACGGGTTTAATTTGTAAGCCAATAAACTTGTCTTTAATTTTTATAAAAAAGTCAACATTGAAAAGTCTATCCCACTTATCTGGAGCCGGCTCAACTTTATAACCAAGCTCTTGTTCGAGCTGCCCATAAATCGTTTTTATTTCCGTCCAATAGCCATCAAATGTTCTGTCAATAACAAGTTGAAGCATATAATCAATGCAGTCCTGTTCTGTGATTTCTTCTACTTCTGCCGAAATGACTTCTGTTATCTTAATATAGAGTTTTTTGCCAAGCTCAATGATGTGGTCTTTTGAACGCACATTTGAGAAATAATATGTACGCCACTCTTCCAATGTTTTCGGCTCACATTGCCTGATACTTTCTGATGTCGGGCCAACATTTCTTTTAAAGTTTAGTTGAAAGCGATTCATCGCACTATTTAAAATCCATTCTTTTGCCATTATTCTATAGGTTTGCTTTTAAATTCTTTGTGATTTTGCCCCTTTAACTTACCTGGTTTTTAGTATGGGAAGCAAATTGCTAATGTCATTTTGTTTGTATGTCATTTGAGTAAGACAAGAATTTATCTTTGTATTTAAAATCTGTTTCTGTGTCGGGCTCAGCCAGCCCTTCTTTAATTAGGTGTGCATTCAAAAATGTTTTATTTTTTAAATAAAGGTAGCACATCAAATTATTCTGCTCATCATATTTTTGCTCGTCAAATTTCATAAAAACCTTTTGCCCTTTTGTCTTGTCGTAGAGAAACTGCTTTGCTGAGCCGTTAGAGCCCTCCTTTTCTTTTACTCCAATTAGCCTAACAACAAGGTCATTACTGAGTTTTACCAATTCAGGACTTATGATTTCTTTTACTATAAAGTAATCTTCGCGCTGTCCGCTGTTCTTATCTATTTTCGACCCAAACTGGAGTTTCTTAGGGTCTGTTTTTTTATCAAGTTTTTGAAAATCAACGAAACGGTAAGGCAGATTCTCAAATTCTTTTTCTATGTCGATATTGATTTCATCTTTTAGAAACTCGTAAGACGTGCCTGCAATATCAGCTTGGTTTATGTTTAATTTGCCTTTAGCTATTTCAATAAATTCAGGATTAATCTCATAACCAATTGAGTTTCTTTCCAAATTTCGTGCAGCCAAAGATGTCGTACCACTACCCATAAATGGGTCTAAGACCGTTTCACCTTTAAAGGCAAACATTTTTATGAGTCTTTTAGGCAATTCTTCGGGGAACATTGCAATATGTCCATCTTGTCTTGCACCGCTAAAACTCCAATGGCCCGAAAAATATTCTTTCCATTCTTCTTTAGTCATTTTGGATTGTTCTTTTATCTCTTTACTGACCTTTGGTTTGGAAGTCCCTAATTTTTTAAAAATTAAAATAAACTCATAGTCAATGGAGAGGATACCATTCCTTGGGGTGGGGAAACTCCCCATCAAAGATGCGCCACCTGTGGTGTTGGTTGTGGTTTGTTTTTGCCAAATAATTGCACCCATATAGTCAAACCCGATGCTCTCACAAAATTTAATTATCTCTGTTCGGATAGGGATTACTTTGTAACGCCCATAATAAACAGCCCTTGCAAATTGGTCGCCAATATTCACGCAAAGTTTACAGCCATTGTCAAGGACCCGATAACATTCCTTCCAAACAAGATTAAGATTGTTTATGTAGGTTTCATAGTCTTCGTGGTAGCCTATTTGATTCTCTGTTCCATAGTCCTTTAGCTGCCAATAAGGTGGGGAGGTGATAACCAAATGAACCGACTTGTCTGGAACAAGATTCATCTGTCTGCTGTCGCCATTTATTATTTTATGTGTCGTCTTCACTTTAGTTTTCTTTATTTTGTTATCTGCAAAGATAGAAATTATAAGAGGATTTCTTTCCAATTTAAGACCGTTGCAAAAGTTTTATTTTCCAATTAGTTCAATATTTCCCCAAATTTTGAACTAATTTTTGCTTCAAATAATCATTTTTTTAATTTTTTATACGCATTTACGGCGTAATACT
>PXBB01000147.1 GCA_003565735.1 Bacteroidales bacterium | reverse complement strand
GCGGAAAGTGTAATAGAATCATTTTGACAAATATTTTCCTGTGGGTTTAGATTTGAAATGGGCTTTGGTAAAACCTGAAGCTGTAATTCATAAACACTGTCGCAGCCATGTGCTGTCAGCAGGCTGTCGTAGTAAATGCCCGCTTGCGTGTAATCTTGCCCGCGCCAGTGGAAGATGTCTCCATCACAGACTTGTGCATGTTCTGTATGCTCAAAAATAGGAATGCTATGCAATTCCAAAATAAATACACTGTCGCAACCATGTACTGTCAGCAAACTATCGTAGTAAATGCCTGCTTGTGTGTAGTTTTGCCCACGCCAGTGGTAGCTGTCGCCATCACATATTTGGACCTGATGTAAATGCTCAAAAGAAGGATTAACGATTAATTCCATTATAAGAATACTGTCGCAACCATGTGCCGTCAGCAAACTATCGTAGTATATGCCGGTTTGTGTGTAATCCTGACCACGCCAGTGGTAGCTGTCTCCAGCGCAAATTTGGGCGTGTTCTGTATATTCGTAAGTGGGGTTGACGGTTATATTCAGGATTAACACACTATCACAACCATGGGCTGTTAGTAAGCTGTCGTAATAGGTGCCGCTTTGCGTGTAATCCTGTCCACGCCAGTGGTAGCTGTCGCCATCGCAAATATGGACATTTTCTATGTGCTCAAATATAGAATTGACGGTTAGTTCCAGGATAAATACACTATCGCAATTATTGGGCACTTGCACGCTGTCGTAGAAAATACCTGCTTGTGTGTAGGTTTGCCCACGCCAAAAATAGTTTTCACCATTACAAATTGTATCAAAAACCTGAAATTCAAAATCAGAAAATACTGTAATGGTATATTCAGCTGAAACGGCCGGGCATCCCCAGCAATTATTCATATTTAGTGTTACATTATATGTTCCAGGACTTATAAAAGTATAAGTAGGGTTTTGTTGATGTGAAGTATCGTTTTGAAAATCAAAATCCCAGTAATAGTACATAGGGCTACAACCCCAACAACTATTTGTCGGGAAAGGATAGAGTGAATAATCAGAAATATCAGAAAAATTTACGGTCAGGGGTGCACACCCAAAAATCTTATCAGATGCTATTTCAGGGATAAATGAGCCTTGTGTGTATGCTCTTACCTGAGTTATCAGGCCCCAACCATTCCATTGACCATCCGGGGGCGTAGAATACCTGACATATTTAGCCGGCGTTGGTGCAATTGCATAATTGGAACGTTTTATACCCACGCCCAGAGGATAGCTGTATATAACTTCCGAAACCGTTGTCCATAAAATGTTGTTAACCGATACTTCAACTTTAAATGTGAGAGGATTTTGAAAAGACGGTTGGGAATGGTCCCAATTAAAATTATAACCAATACCATAAAGCATATAAACTGAGTCTAAATCAATGGTTGTGTACGTCCAATTATGATTGGAATTAGTATTGGTACGCCATCTGTAACCGCATGGAGAATCGGTAATGGTATTATAATCTAATACATCATTCCAATTTGAGGGGGCATAAGTGATGCCACCATTTCTATCTATAACAATTTTCTCATTAGCAACATTTTCTCCAAAGGGACAAGCTGTTTGCGCAAAAATATTTGAAAAAGAAATATGTATGAGTGTTATGAGCGTGAGGAATTTCCATACATAGAACTTGTTATTAGACAATCTCAAAAAAAAACCTTTTTCTATAAATGTGTGATACATTTTCACAGTTATTCAGATGATATAAAAATCATGTTTAAGAAACAGATGTCTGGACTAATGGTTTTCTTAATAGTCCTATTTTAATCATAAATAAGCTATAAAACAAAGATACAATCTTTTTTCTAAAAAACTATTTTTTGCATAATATTCTTTCATAATCTTAATAAAAAAGCACACAAAGTAAGACATCCTTTGATAATTCTTTTTAAATATTTTAGCTTGCTTTTTCAAAAAGTCTTTATAATTTTACGGCAAGAAGCCATTGTTTTTTCTTGAAAAACAAATAATGAAACAAATGATTTTACACTTAACATATAATTTTATCGCTTTTATAACTTTTTTATAAAACTAAAAACAAGGACATGAAAGAATTTTCAAAAATGAAAACAATTGAAGATTTTAACTTCAAAGGGAAAAAGGTATTAATACGGGTAGATTTTAATGTACCGTTAAATCACAACCGACAAATTACCGATGACACTAGGATAAAAGAGTCACTGCCAACGATTAGTAAAATATTAGAAGATGGTGCTTCGGTTATACTCATGACCCACTTAGGCCGCCCAAAGGGAGGCTATGAGCATGACTACTCGCTAACAACTATTGTACCTGTTTTATCAAAATTTTTAAATAAAAATGTTATTTTTACACGCGACCTATTCAGTGATAAAACCAAAAAAGTTGCTGCTGCATTGAAGCCCGGAGAGGTTATGCTGCTTGAGAATTTACGCTTTTACAAAGAAGAAGAAAAACCCAATGAAGCTTTTGCAAAAGATTTGGCTTCATTAGCAGACTGCTATGTTAATGATGCCTTTGCCACATCTCATCGTAACCATACATCAATAGCAACCATTGCAAAATTTTTTCCAAATAACAAGTATTTTGGTTTACTATTAGCCAGTGAGATAAAGAACCTAAACAAAATTTTATACGATGCAAAGCCCCCTTTTACAGCGGTTTTGGGAGGTGCCAAAATATCTTCGAAAATTGGCATAATAAAAAACCTGATTGATAAAGTTGACAATATGATTATTGGTGGCGGCATGTCCTACACATTTATTAAAGCATTAGGTGGTAGTATAGGTAATTCTTTGGTGGAAAACGACCGCTTAGAAGATGCCCGGTCATTTGTACAGGAAATGATGCTTAAAGGTGTTAACTTATACCTGCCTATTGATGCTTGTATAGCAGAGGGTTTTTCTGAGCTGGAAGATTTTAAAATGTGCGATATAGATAAAATCCCTTCGCATATGATGGGTCTTGATATGGGTAAAAGAACCCGAAGGCGTTTTGCAGAAATTATCAATAAGTCTAACACCATCTTATGGAACGGCCCTGTAGGTGTTTTTGAAATGGAACGATTTAAACAGGGGACTAAAGCCTTGGCAATTTCGGTGGCCGGTGCTACTATTAGTGGTTCCTTTTCATTAGTAGGAGGCGGCGACTCAGTAGCTGCCATTAATGAATATAATCTTGCTGATCAGATTTCTTATGTATCAACAGGCGGGGGAGCTATGCTCGAGTATGTTGAAGGCAAAGAACTTCCCGGCGTTCAAGCTTTATTGACTTAATATATAATGATGCAAGAACAGCAAAAAAAGTTCATGCAAAAAGCCATAGAATTGGCATCGCAAAATATCGAATCCGGAAATGGTGGTCCTTTTGGTGCCGTGATTGTAAAGGACGGCAAAATCATTGCTGAAGGCTATAATAAAGTAACGTCAACCAATGACCCTACCGCGCATGCAGAAATTGTAGCTATTCGTGAAGCATGCAAAACCCTTAATAGTTTTCAACTGGAAAATTGCGAGATTTACACATCCTGCGAACCCTGCCCTATGTGCCTTGGTGCCATATACTGGGCAAGACCATCTAAAGTATTCTTTTCCTGTAATAAAGATGATGCTGCTGATGCCAACTTTGATGACTATTTTATTTATAAAGAGCTGTCCCTTCCTATGCAAAAAAGATCAATCCCAATGATTCAATTAATGAGAAACGAAGGGTTAAAGGTTTTTGAAAAATGGTTAAATTCCGACCATAAAATTGCATACTGAACTTTTTTGTTTTACTCCATTATTGCCTTAAAGCCGTCAGTATATTTTATTGAAATGTCTTTATGCTTATCCTCATAAATAAGAAAAACTTCTATATCGGAATGCTTTTCTGCAAAAGCTATTGTTTCCTCTACGCCCATAACCATAAAAGCTGTGGCATAGGCATCTGCTAAAAGGCATGTTTCAGCCACCACTGTCACACTTAACAAGTTGTTATCAACGGGATAGCCTGTGGTGGGATTTATAGTATGCGAATAACGTCTGCCATCTTCTTCAAAATACCTTCTATAACTGCCTGATGTAGCCAGAGCCCTGTCGTGAAGTTTAATGATTTGGAAAACCTCTTGCTTGTCCAGAGCTTTATCTGCCGGCTTTTCAATGCCTATACGCCAGTAGGTGCTATCCGGTTTTATTCCTTTGGCAACAATTTCACCCCCAATTTCAATGAGATAACTATTTATTCCCTTTTGCTCAAGTAGTTTACCCACTAAATCAACACAGTAACCTTTTGCTATGGCATTAAAATCAAGCTTTGTGCGGATATCTTCTTTTTCTAATACGCCATTATTATACTTAATCTTGTCAAAACCAGTAAAATCTAAAATGCTGTCAATTTTGTCTGAATTCATTTTTAATCTATCATGCGTCCCAAACCCCCAGGCATTTACTAAAGAACCTACCGTGGGGTCGAACAGGCCATTTGTTTTTTTGTAAATAATTTCAGAAGCATAAAGTATTTCACTAAACCAATTATTATCAATCTCTGTAATTAAATTATTATTTACCTCTGAAATTAAGGATGCTGTATCATAAATAGAAAAAACACTGTTGAATTCAGCTATCAGTGAATCAATTTCAACCTGGTAAGCCACACCCTCATTAGAATAATAGGACACACTATAGGCCGTACCTAAAGCCTGACCGTAGAACTGTACAAGTTTTTTATCTTGGCCGGCAGGACTGCAAGAAAGTCCAAAAATAACAAGTATAAAAAAAGCTGTTATGGTATTATTAAACTTTTTCATAATATAGTATTAAAAGCAGCCCAGCTGACACTTAGTAATTTTTATATGGTTCTTATTTAAAATTTTTGCCAACTCTTCAAGGCTGATGCTGTTTTCTATTGCAAAATTAAAAGCCTCAGCACAATCGATACTTTTTTTGCCATCATTAGCTTTGTGTACTTTTTTTAAAAGTGCATTATAAATATCTTTTTCATTCATTGATATTAACTTTTGTGTATTTTTTTTTGAATATGTTTTTTAGTTGTAAACCGGAAGAAAACTGTATTTCTTTCCATAGTAAAGCATCTGTTCCAGAAAATCATCAGGGTAACTGATTTTTATATCAATAATTTGCGCCCCTTCATATACGGGTGTCAACACAGGGTTAATAAAGGCTGTAAAAGGGGCAATATTAAGTTTTTCCCATCGGCTTATAACTTCTTTATGTAATTTAGGGTCAATAGAAATTGCATAATTTTCTATCAAATATTTCCCGGCTTCAAAATCCCCCTCTGATTTTATTCTTTGAATTTCTTTCAGCATTTCTCCGAAAATGGCACGTAATTTTTCATAATCATTGATAACAAAATATGTTTTACCTTCTCTGATTATTTTTTCGATGACATTGTCCGTTTTACCTTTTTCAATAGCCCACTCAGAAATAAGTTTGCGTGCGCGCATATGAGCCTGTTCAATATGGCGTCCCGGTTCAATACGTACCAACTGTGTAAGCATGCCTCCCCGGATATAGCTCTCGTATTGAGCTTTTCCTACTTCAAGAGAACTCATTAATCCGAGTTCTACAAGCTTAGGATCAGTCAGAAAATATAAAGCCACAAGGTCGGCACGGGCTTCTTCAAGTGGCGAGGCATAGTTTTTAAGCGTTGTCGCAGGATCAGCAACGCCGGGTTTAAGTTGACCTGAGCCATGACCGATAATTTCATGTAAGTCAATAAGCAGATCAAAACCTAAAGCACCATGCTCTTTGGCCCTGTCAATTTCTTTTTGCGAATAGGCAAACTCTTCAATAGCTCCGGATGTTTTTGTGGCTTCATTATGTGCATGAATAATATTTGAAATGGTTACAGATTTAGATCCATATTCGGCTCTTATCCAATCGGCATTAGGGAGGTTAACGCCTATGGGAGGAGTAGGCGTATTATCTCCGGCAAGGCCTACCACATTAATGGCTCTGGCAGTTATTCCAAAAGCTTCTTCTTTTTTGTAAGCATCGTGAATGGAGAGATTATCTTCAAACCATTGCGCATTTGAAGAAATGATTTGCGTTCTTGATGAAGCCTCCTTGTCTTTTATGGAAACCATAGACTGATATGCCCCTCGTCGCCCTATTGGATCATCATACACTTCAATAAAACCATTAACCACATCAACAAATGAGGCCGTATCCTGCACCCATAAAACAGAATATGCATCAAAAGTGCGCAAATCACCGTTCATATAGAAAGCAATTAGTTTATTTAATGCGCTTTTTTGTGTTTTACTCTCAGCAATATCAACTGCTTTTTTCAACCAATAAACTATTCTGCTTATAGCTTCGCCATACATACCTTCTTTCTTCCAGGTATCTTCATACAAATTGCCTTGTTCATCTAACATAAGTTTTGAATTCAGGCCCAGCGAGACAGGACGCGGGTCAGCAGCCTGTTGTGCTACAAGCACATCATAGAACTTTTTCACGGCATCAAAAGTCAAATCTTCATGATAATAATTGGTTGCCGATTTTTTTATAATATCTTTAGATGGGTCTGATTCAATTTTGCGACTGTCAACATGCGGGTAAAAAATAACGGGTATAAGAGAGCGGGTAAAATCGTGAAGGTTTTCTACTCCTGAAATTGGGAATGAAGCCTCGGGAGAGTTATTAATAAGATAAGAGAAATAGTTCTCATCAAACTCGGGCAAAATTTTATCAGAAGCATTCTGATGGTGAATGCCATTAGCAACAAAAACCCTTTTAGCATAAACAGTAAACATTTCAAATGCCTCACTGCTCCTGTCTCCTGAATAGTGAGTCAATATTTCTTCCAGCGTTTTTCTTACCAGCAAGTTATGCCTGTAATTCTGGTCCCAGTATATATCTCGCCCAGCTAAACCTGCCTCATACAAATAGTATATCAAAAGCTTCGTATTTAAATCGAGCTCCTCGAAGCCTGGGACCTTATACCTTAAAATCTTTACATCAGCAAACTGTTCAGTTTGATAAACAAAGCTGTCTTTTTCTATTTTTTCATCCTGTTCCTTTCTTCCACAAGAATAAAGGAAGGCCCAAAGCGTAATCATAACAAGAAAAACTATTTTATTCATAAATAAGTTATTAATTATTGGATACTTTCATCTGGGTTAGGTCTCCCCAGTGGTCTTCTGTTGCGCCAACTACTTTCAATCTTTTTATCTTCCATAATTTGTTGTTCAGAAATATCAATGCCTGCCAGTTTTCTAAGGTCTGGCTGTCCGGCATCTACCCAGGCTGTAAACCAAAAGCTGCCTGTAGCAAATACGGATTTACGCATTTGTCTTTCAACCATGCCATTTAATTTTTCGTGAAACAACCTTGAGTATTCTTCCGAAAATTGTCTTGCAAGCGTTTGCCCTGACATTTCATAGGTGTATATTTGATCTTCCGAAAACCGTTTTTTCATTTCATCAAAAACCATATATATGGTATCTACAGCTGCATTGCTTTCTTCAACTAACTGCCAGGCATAGAGTTGTGGATTTTCAATGTATTCAGCCCGTCCGACAAAAAAATCATAAGACTCGGCGTATAAAATGGGTAATCTTGTTTCCATAAAAGCGTGAATCCCTCTTTCTTCCGGTGTTCGTCCATCATAATATTTTGTTGTATGAAGCGGAGTGCATGCATCACCTATATAGTGTCCGATATGAGCTGCATTATATAATATTCTATCAATAGACTGTGCTTGAAAAGCATTACGCAAGCGCAAATACATATTAAAAATGTGATAAGGAAGCAAGCCATGTGTGTATAAAGTGTCTTCGCTATATTTTTCAACAGCCTGATTCCAAAAACGAGGTATCTTGCTGATATCATCCTCGAAATACTCTACATCAATATAATGCCGGGGCGCCTCTCCTTCAACGACATGAGCCCTTTTGTCAGGTGCTACAGAATTCTCTGTCAGATACTCTATATGCTTTTTAAAAAATCCAACCATATCCGGAGGCAAGGTAAACACAGCCATGCGATTTATCATTCTATGCGCATAAAAACCCCATGACATTACTGTTGTCTGCGAAAACAACAGGAGAAATAAAATAATCAAAACAGTAACACTATTTTTGATGGAGGTTTTCATATTTTCTGCATGCAAATACTAAAGACCATATTATTTATTATCCTTTGTAAAATGGGGTTTTAACAATTTTTGCTTTTAGCAATTTATTGCGTACTTCAATAAAAATCTCAGTATCTGCTTTGGCCAAATCATTATTAACATATCCCATACCAATAGGTATTTTCAGAGAAGGCGACATAGTCCCTGATGTTACAATGCCTATCTGGTTACCTGCAACATCGCATATTTTGTAGTCTTTGCGAGGGATGCCTTTCTCGACAAGCTCAAACCCGACAAGCCGCCTACTGACACCTTCATTTTTTTGCTTTAACAGAAAATCTTTATCAATGAAGTCTTTCCCCTCAGTAAATTTGGTAATCCATCCTAATCCTGCTTCAATAGGAGATGTTGTATCATCAATATCATTGCCATAAAGGCAAAAGCCCATTTCAAGGCGCAGAGTGTCGCGTGCAGCCAGCCCTATTGGTTTGATACCGAACTCCTGTCCTGCTTCAAAAACAGCTTTCCAAATAGTTGCTGCATCTTCATTAGCAAAATATATTTCGCAACCACCCGAACCTGTATATCCTGTAATAGAGAGTATAACATCTTTTACGCCGGCAAAGTTTACTTTTTGAAAGCTGTAGTACTTCATATCCTCAACAGCAGTATCTGTAAGCTTTTGCACCACTTGCATGGCCAGCGGCCCTTGAATGGCCAACTGTGATATCTCATCAGAAGCATCATAAATCTCTGCGCCAAACTTGTTATTTGTTTGGAGCCATGCCAAATCTTTTTGAATATTTGATGCATTGATAACCAACAAGTATGTTTCTGCATCAATTCTATACACCAAAAAATCATCTACTATACCGCCCTTCCCATTGGGGAAACATGCATATTGCACTTTGCCATCAAAAAGCTTGGATGCATCATTTGAACTTACATACTGTATCAAGTCCAAAGCTTTTGGACCTTTAATCCATATTTCACCCATGTGCGAAACATCAAAAACGCCCACGCCTTTACGAACAGTCTCATGCTCAATATTTACGCCTTCAAATTGAACCGGCATGTTAAAACCTGCAAATGGAACAATCTTGCCCCCTAACTCTTTGTGAAAATTTATCAATGCTGTATTTTTCATCTTATAGAAATTTATTTTATTAATGGAACTAAAGAAAAGCAAAATTATAAATTCTTTAGTAAGGAAACAATATTTTGACACTCTTCTTAAATTTAATTAGCTATTTTGCCACATCATGCTGTTTTTTTAATATTTTTGTTGACCAATTGTCATACACTTATGCATATAGATATACTCACCTTGTTTCCTGAAATGTTTGAACAAGTTTTTGCAACATCTATTATCAAACGTGCCGTTGCAAAAGGTCGTGTATGTTTAAATGTTCACAATATTCGTGATTACTCTACAGCTAAACATAAGCAGGCAGACGATTACCCTTACGGAGGTGGTTCGGGTATGGTAATGATGGTTGAACCCATTGACAGATGCATCACTATGTTACAAGAAAAAAGACCATATGATGATATCGTTTTAATGACACCTGATGGCGTCCCTTTCTCGCAAATGCAGGCCAACAAATTTGCCACTAAACAAAATTTAATTCTTTTGTGTGGGCATTACAAAGGTATTGATGAACGTGTACGTAAGCTTTTTGTCAGCAAAGAAATTTCCATAGGAGATTATGTGCTTTCAGGAGGCGAGTTGCCGGCAATGGTTTTTTGCGATGCCGTCATAAGGCTTTTACCCGGCGTTCTTAATGATGAGACCTCCGCCCTATCGGATTCCTTCCAAAATGGCTTACTGTCGGCGCCGGTATATACACGGCCTGCTGATTACAAAGGCACAAAAGTCCCGGATATTCTTTTGTCTGGCAACGACAAAGCTATTGATCAGTGGCGCCAAGAACAATCTTATGAACGAACAAAAAAGAAAAGACCTGACCTTTTGAAATGAAACCTAACCATTAATTTTAATAACTATGAAAAGAAATGTTTTTTTAATGAGTGTTTTTTTATGTTGCTTTGGAATGCTTTTTACTGCTACTGCTCAAAGCGACAAGTTGTTTACAGCCGAAGACCTTTGGCAAATTAAACGTGTAGGAGCACATGAGGTGTCGCCTGATGGAAAAAGATTCGTTTTTACAGTAACCAATTACGACATCGAAGCCAACAGTTCCAAAACAAACATCTTTATCATGGGAATCAATGACAAAAAGCCCATGCAGTTAACTTATGGCGAAAGCGATGGCGCTCCAAGATGGAGCCCTGACGGGAAACATTTGGCATTCACTTCGCGTCGCAACAGTGCTACACCACAACTTTTCGTTATAGCTGTAGATGGCGGTGAGGCAAAACAAATAACAGACCTGCCCATAGGAGTCAGTGCGCCTAAATGGTTCCCCGATGGCAATAAGTTGGCTTTTTCGGCACAGGTCCTTCCCACCTTCGAAGGAGACTTTGACCTTTTGAAAAAACAACTTACAGAAAAAAGAGAAAGTAAAGTCACAGCCAAAGTCACGGAAAACAGACTTTATAAGTTCTGGGACCGCTGGCTTACAGACAGCTTATACCAACGGCTTTTCAGCGTTGATATTCATTCGAAAAAAGTGACTGATTTAATGCCCGGGAAAAGCATGTTCTTATCAATGATGGGCGCACCATCCTACGATATCTCGCCCGATGGCAAAATAATTGCCCTCTCTGCCAACAGCACCAAGCCACCATACGATAAATTAAAATTTGAAATATTTTTTCTACATACAGATGGCAGTGGTAAAATGGAAAGTATAACAGCTGAAAATCCTGCTGGCGATGGAGGACCTGTATTCAGCCGAAACGGTGATTTTTTAATTTATGGCAAGCAATATATTGACCATTTTTACGCCGACAAGGTACGTTTGGTTAAATATGATATCGAAAATAAAACCCATACCGTTCTTACTGAAGAGATAGACTTGTCTTTTCAACAGTGGGTAATTGATGAAAGAGGACGCACCATATATGTACATGCCGAAAATGAAGGCGAAAAATGGCTCTACGCTATTGATACTGATGGCAGAAATTTAAGAGTTGTGCATCGTGGCGGTACAAATAATAATGTCAGACTTATTAGCGACAACGCCTTATTGTTTACTAACCAGCACTTAAAAAGACCGACAGAAATTTTCAGGGTAGGTCGTAATGGCAGAAACGCAAAACCGTTAACTCAAATCAACGAAGATTTTATGAAGCAGTTTAATATGGGAAAAGTTGAAGATTTGCGTTATAAGGGTGCTAATGATGCTGATGTACAGCTTTATGTAATCTATCCCCCTGATTTTGATGAAAATAAAACCTACCCAATGGTGATGCTAATTCACGGAGGCCCTCATGGTGTTTTTGGTAATGATTTTCATTACCGCTGGAATGCTCAGGTTTTTGCTGCGCCCGGCTATGTAGTTGTGATGCCCAACTTTCATGGTTCTACAAGTTTTGGTCAGGATTTTGCTATTTCCATTCATGGTGCGCATGCCGATAAGCCTTACAGAGACGTCATGAAAGCTTTTGATTTTATGGCAGCAAGAGACTATATCGATGAAAATCGTGTAGCAGCTGCCGGCGGCAGTTATGGTGGATACCTTGTCAGTTGGATAGCCGGACAAACCAATCGCTTTGCCGCCCTTATAAACCATGCAGGCGTTTTTGATGTTATGCAACAATTTGGATCTGACATAACATCTTCGCGTGATGTGGCTTATGGTGGCAGCCCCTGGGAAAATATTGACCAAATGCTTAAATGGAGCCCTGCTATGTATGGCGAAAATTTTGAAACCCCCATGCTTATAATTCACGGGAAAAAAGATTATAGGGTGCCCGTCAACCATGCTTTTACAGCTTACGGTATTTATAAGGGCAAAGGCCTTGATGCACGACTGGTTTACTTCCCTGATGAAAACCACTGGATACTCACAGCTCAAAACTCTATTTTTTGGTATGGCGAATTTATCGACTGGCTTGACAGGTACTTACGCTAATTGTCGCCTGTCTTAAACCTGAGAGTTTATTTCGTTAATGTGAGCATATAGAAGTTCACATTAACTGATGAGCTGAACCACAAACAAAGTTTTTAGGCTGTTAATTAATGCGGCAACTTACTATTAATAGCCCAAAGTTTTAAACATCGACTTAAAGCTTTGCTCTTTGGCAAATAGCTTAGGATAGATTTCTCCGTTTTCATCCTTATCAATTATAACATGCTTAGGAGCCGGAATCAAGCAATGCTGGATGCCCCCAAAACCGCCTAAAGATTCTTGATAAGCACCTGTATGAAACAAACCTATATAAAGTGGTTCTTTGCTGTTGTATTTAGGTAGAAAAATTGCATTGGCATGAGCTTCAGCATTATAGTAGTCATGACTGTCGCATGTAAGACCGCCAAGATTTACACGTTGATACTCTTTATCCCAGCAGTTGACAGCTAAAAGAATGAAGCGTTGGCTTATAGCCCACGTATCAGGAAGTGTAGTCATAAAAGAGCTGTCTATCATATTCCAAAGCTCCCTATCGTTTTGTTGTTTTTGGTCAAGTATTGAATACAGTACAGCCCCACTTTCGCCAACCGTAAATGCCCCAAATTCAGTAAATATATCGGGTTCGGGAACATTATTTCTGTCGCACATATTTTTTATTTGCTGAATAATTTCCTCGACCATATAATCATAATCATAAGAAAAACCCAAAGTGTTTTTTATAGGCAGCCCTCCCCCAATATTCAAGGCTGTAAGTTCCGGGCACACCTTTTTTAGCTCGCAATATACATTGACAGATTTGAGCAACTCATTCCAGTAATAAGCCGAATCTTTTATACCCGTATTAATGAAAAAATGGAGCATCTTTAATTCATATTTAGGATTTCCTTTTATGCGCTCCTGGTAAAAAGGCAGTATGTCGTTGTAGCGAATCCCTAAACGCGATGTGTAAAATTCAAACATAGGTTCTTCTTCGGATGCAATACGAATACCAAGCTTAAATTTGCCATCAATAAGCTCATCATAATGATTAATTTCTCTTTTGTTATCTAAAATGGGTATGGTATTATGAAAGCCTGAGTTTATTAAATTGCTTATGTTTTGATAGTATAGGGGCCTTTTAAATCCGTTACATATAATAATCTTTTCTTTATTAATCAGTTTGTTTTCATAAAGTTGTTCAACAATATGTATATCGAATGCAGAAGAAGTTTCAATATGAGCATCATTTTTAAGCACTTCTTCCAGGACAAAAGAAAAATGGGAACTTTTTGTACAGTAACTGTAATAATAATCCCCATTGTACTCTGCTTTTGCCATGGCCACATTGAATAGCTTTCTAGCTCTGGCAATTTGTGAAGATATTTTTGGCAAATATGTGATTTTTAATGGTGTCCCATATTGCTTGATAACTTCCATTAAATCTATCTTATTAAAGTACAATTCGTTATCAATAACTTCAAATTCTTCTTGTGGAAAATCAAAGGTTTGTTCAATTAAATCGATGTATTTGTTTTTCATATACGCTTATATTTTAAACTTTTTAGGTGCGATAGAATATATTCATATTTATATTTTAGGTTATCCGCATTACATTTTTTTATAGAAAGTAAACAACATAAATCTTAAATATTAATGCAAATTTACAAAAAAAATAACAATGCTTTCAATTTTACCATTGTAAGATATTTTTTATTAATTTTGAGCGTTAATACTTTTTTAGTATTATGCCGTCTTATAAGGCATGTGACACATACTTATACACGGCAAGATTATAAAGTTTACACAAGAAGCGCCAGAAAAGTGAAAGCTTCGTATATCAGAAGAAAAATAAAAAAATATGAAACAGATGAAGTCCTATTTAGTACTGTTGTTTATTATGGTACCTTTTCATTTTATTATGGCACAAAAAACGGTGTACCATAATGATATTGAAACCACATTTCGCAATGCTCAAGAGTTGTATGATAAAGCTCAATATGGCGCTGCCAAGAAAAAGTTTTTAACCGTATATACCAGTATTGAAAACCCACATTCTGAGATGGCTGCCATTGCACTTTACCATGCTTCTGTAAGTGCCGTTCGCCTCTATAATAACGATGCAGAAATGCTGCTAAATGATTTTATCAGCACCTACCCCGAACATGCATTTATCAACATGGCTTACTTTTATCAAGGTGTTTTTCAGTATAGCAAAAGAAGTTATGGTCGTGCACTAAGAGCATTTGAAAATGTGGACAGCCGCCATCTGGAAAGTGCTGATCTGGCAGAATTCCATTTTAAAATGGGCTACAGCCATTTTATGAGAGAAAATTATGAAGCCGCAGCAAAATCATTTCATATCATAAAGGATGTTGTTAACGATTATCAAGCACCCGCAAATTATTATTATGCACATATAGCGTATCTCAATAATCGTTGGGAAACTGCGCACAGAAGCTTTATGGGCTTACGAGAAGATCCTATTTTCGGGTCATTAGTCCCTTTTTATATTGTGCAAATATATTTTATGCAGGAGCGCTTTTCGGAACTCTTAGATGAAGCGCCCCCTTTACTTGCAGAAGCCGAAGAAGAAAAGGTGCCAGAAATTGCAAGAATGATAGGCGAAGCACATTTTCAACAAAACAACTTTGCTGAAGCATTGCATTACTTAAACATATATACTGAAGGTTCTCGTCATATGCTCAGTCGCGAAGATAAATACCAGCTGGGGTTTGCTAATTATCAGGCCGGTAATTATCATGAAGCTATTGAATTTTTGACACAAATTACAGGCGAATCCGATTCTCTAAGTCAAAATGCCAATTACTTGCTGGCCGATTGCTATCTTAGAACAGATCAAAAAAACTATGCCCTCAATGCTTTTAAGGCTGTTTTAAGAGAAAATTATGACAAAAGACTGCATCAAAGCGCATTGCTCAATTTTGCCAAATTGTCTTACGAACTTTCTTTTAACCCCTATAATGATGCCGTTATTGCTCTAATGGACTATATTGACACTTACCCTGATTCTGATGATATTGACGAGGCAAACAGGTTATTGGTTAATGTTTTTTTCGACACCAAAAACTACAGAGCTGCCTTAGAGTCAATAGAAAAAATTACATTTAAAACAACAGAACTTAAGAGTGCATATCAACAAATTGCTTATTTGAGAGGCTTGGAGTTGTTTAATAACAGAGACTTTAGAAACGCAATAGAACATTTTGACAAGTCTTTTACTTACAGACTTGACCCACAAATAACAGCCAGTGCAAAATACTGGAAAGCGGAATCGTATTATCGTTTAAACCGATTTGAAGATGCCGCTGCATATTTTAATAAGTTTCTCGTTTCTCCGGGTGCTTTCCAATTGCCATTTTACAACCTTGCTCACTATAACAAAGGTTATGCTCTTTTTAAACAAGAAAAATTCAATGAATCAATTACGGCATTCAGAAAATTTTTGTCTGCTGCCAGAGAAGAAGATGATCAAATAGTTCATGATGCCTATATTCGCGTTGGCGATGCATATTATGTTACTAAAAGGTATAGTCAGGCTATTGATTTCTATAGTAGAGCTGTGAGAGCTAATGCCGCTGAAGCTGACTATGCCATGTTTCAGAAAGCCATTTGTTATGGTGTATTGACACAGTTTGATGCAAAAATTTCAACCCTGGAAAACCTTTTAAGGATCTTTTCACAATCTTCTTATACCGTTGATGCAAAATACGAACTGGGCAATACCTTTTTAGCTATTGGGGATAACACCAGCGCTTTAAGATATTTCAATAAAATAGTTCAGGACCATGCCACCAGCAGCTATAAAGTGCATGCTCTATTAAAAATCGGACTTATACATTTTAACTTGGACAACAACGAACAAGCACTATCATCATTAAAAAGAGTTGTTGAAGAATATCCCGGAACTGAATCTTCAAAAGATGCTCTGGTTAGTATCAGGGATATTTATGTCAATACAAACCGCCCTGATGACTTTTTCCTTTATGTGAAAAATATTCCTTTTGCCAACGTAAGCGTTGCTGAACAAGATTCCATAACATACATGGCTGTTCAAAATCAGTATATGTCGGGCGATTGCACCAATGCTTTAAAAGGCTTCTCAGATTACATTGAAAAATTTGAGGATGGCATTTTTGTAATTGACGCGCACTTTTACAAAGCAGAATGCTTGTTTAGAAAAGGTCGTAAAGAACAAGCCCTGCAAAGTTACAACTATGTCTTGTCACGTCACAGAACCAAATTTACCGAAAGTGCACTGGTAAGAGCATCAGAAATAAACTTCCAAAACAAAAATTATGAGGCTGCGCTCGAGAATTTCAAAACCCTTGAAAAATTGGCTGAAAGACGATCAAATATTATCAATGCGCAAGCCGGACAAATGCGCACTTACTATAATTTAAAAGCTTATCAGAATGCTATAGATGCAGCACAGAGACTCATTACGCAAGAAAGAATTGATGAGGTGCTTTTGCAGGAAGCACGCTTAATAATGGGCAAGTCATACCTGTCTTTACAAAAAACCAGTCACGCTCAGGCTGAGTTTTTAGGTGTAGCGCGCATGTCTGAAAACGAAATGAAAGCCGAAGCCATGTACATGCTGGCTCTTATACAATACGAACTTGGAAATTATAAAGCTTCCGAGGAAATTGTTTTCGAAATGATTAACACAATGCCCTCCTATGATTATTGGATAGCAAAAGGCTTTATTCTTTTGGCTGACAATCTGGTGGCTATGGGCAACACTTTCCAGGCCAGACATACGCTTGAAAGCATTATTAATAACTATGAAGGACTTGACCTTGTACAAATCGCTTTTGAGAAACTCAACCAAATTAAAAAAATTGAAAAACGCCAGGGAGAAAAAAAACAAGAAAATGATGTCTTTGAAATTGAGGATTGATTTGGGTAAAACTGATTGCAAAAGACATATTTATTTATGACCTCAAAAAAACTAAAATCCTGATATAAAAAAATGAATTCAAAAATTAAACAATATTTACACATGAAAAACTTATTATCAACTAACATTCAGGTATGGGTTCTGTTGTGTTTAACATTTTCTGTGCTGACGTTTAACAAGCATGTGAATGCTCAGGTAAAAAGTGAGGAAGTCACAGTTGTTGGTGCTTACGAACCATCGCTTTCGGATGTATTCAAAATAAATATCAATCCGGAAATGCCTGAGCTACAAATAAGAGAGCCGGATTTGCAATACAGCATAACGCCACGTTTGTATAGTACGGTATTTGTTCCGGAGAAAATTACGGCGGCACGCCTTAGTGGAGAACCATTGTCAAGGCTATATCAAAGTTATATAAAAGCCGGCTTCGGTAACTATACCACACCCTTCGTAGAGCTAAATTACAATAACCTAAGATCCAGAGTAGGCAATATAGGCCTGTACCTTAAGCACCATTCATCATCAGGTGAAATTGTTGATTTTGCACCAGCGAATTTCAGCGATAACATAGCCCATATTTATGGACGCAGGTTTACCAGCAATCATGTTTTTGATGGGGATATAAGATATGAAAGAAACAGAATCAATTACTACGGATTTAAACCCGATGAATTTCTGATTGATAATGATGATATTGACGACCTCATTTTTCAAAGATATAACAATATTGGTCTTTCTGCGTCTGTTCGTAGCAATTATAGAGGGGATGAACAACTGAATCATAAATTCATGCTTGGCTACAACAACCTGAGTGACTTTGATGGTATTGCTGAAAACAGCCTTTCATTTAAAGCCCACATTGATAAAAGCGTGCGTATGATAAATCTTCTAGATAAAGAAAAACTATCACTTGGTTTTGATGTCGCCTATTTCAATAATAGATATTTGTTAGAAAACCTGAATGCAACTTTATTTGAAGTAAAGCCGCGCTACCAAATAGGCAGTGAACATTATAAATTAAACCTTGGTATTGATGCGATTATTGAATCAGCCGAGGATGCTTACATACATTTTTTCCCTATTATTGAAGGTCAAATAACTGTAGCACCTGATGTTTTCAGTATTTACGGAGCCTTAAGTGGTGGGATGCAAAGAAATAGCCTGAAGGCATTAAGCGACGAAAACCCTTTTATCAATACCGTAAGTTTGCCACTGGAATTTACCACAGAAAATGTTGCCTTGAGTGGTGGTGTTAAAGGTCAGGTAGCTAACAGACTCTCTTTTAGCATAGGCGGGAAATTCGCAGAAACAGACAATATCCCCTTCTTTATAAATGATACCAGCAATATTATGCATAACAAATTCACAATTACACATTATGACGGCACACATGTAAATGTTTTTGCTGAATTTTCTTTATGGGCTTCCGATGATTTTGACATGATGTTTAGAGGCGCTTTTAATTATTACAACATAGACGCTCAGGAACATGCATGGCACAAACCTGCTTTAAAAGGACATCTTACAGCCAGGTATCGTTTTGTTGATAAAATAAGATTAAGAGCCGAGTTATTTGCTCAAGGTAAGACTTTTGCCAAAACTTATGATGAGGAAATGGCTGTCAAGCCCAAAGAAATAAAACCTTTTGTTGATGCTAATCTGGGCGTTGAATATTTGTACACACAGAGGTTGGCAGCCTTTCTGAACATAAACAATTTAACAGCCTCGCGTTATTACAGATGGTACAATTACCCTACGCAACGTTTTCATTTTTTAGCTGGCGTTTCTTACGCTTTCTAAAAGCAAATAAAAACCTTTTCTAATAAATTGCAATTAATAATTGAGTGCTTAAAAATAAATATATTAAATTTGTTTATTGAATCAAAGTCGAATATGTATCCTGTATCGGCGGTTTTCATCGCCTTGCATCTTATTCCAAATAGCTAACAAGGGTAATTGACGCAAGTCGGGATGACCTAAATTAAAAGCATAAATAATACATTGGGTACATCAAAGTATTGTTTAATAATTTGTAAATTAGTACACACAACGTATAAAAACTAAACCATGGAAAAACTTATATTATGTATCAAAACGGTTTCTAAAACAACAAAAATATCAGTTCATACACTAAGGAAGCAAATTTTTTTAATCAACATACGTCATACTGATGAAGAGCTGGATGCATGCAAGACCATTTTAGGGCAATTGCAATTGCGTAAAAATGCAGTATTGCGAGAACTTGAAAAAGCACACATACAGCTTAATGATGTAGGAATTATCGTTTGCAGAGGGGGCGTACTAAAGCCCATGCCCGGCGGTATATATAAGGTAAATGATACCATGGTCAAAGATTTGCATCATCCCATGGCAGAACATGAATCAAATCTTGGGGGATTGATAGCATACGATATTGCCAATGATCTTGGGAGTGATGTCAGAGCCATAACTGTTGACCCTGCCTGCACTGACGAGATGACCCCTATAGCCAAAATATCCGGAACACCCGAAATAGAACGTGTAAGTATAATGCACACTTTAAGTCAGCGTACTGTAGCTAAACATTATGCCTCACAAATTGGCAAGGCTTACGAGGAGGTCAGCTTGATTGTTGCTCATCTGGGTTCCGGCACATCCGTTGGGGTGCATCATAACGGCAAAATTATTGACGTTAATAATGGCTTGCATGGTGATGGACCTATGTCGCCTTCCCGTACAGGAAGCCTGCCGGTAGGACAATTAATAGAATTGTGTTACAGCGGGAAGTATTCAAAAGATGAAATGATGCAAAAAATTTACCTAAAGGGTGGGTTGAAAGCTTATTTGGGAACTAATGATGCCAGAGAGGTAGAAAAGAAAGCATTGAATGGCAACCAAAAAGCTTTGCTTATCTACGATGCATTGGCCTATCAAACAGCAAAAGAAATTGCTGCTCTTAGTGCGGTTCTCTATGGTAAAGTTGATGGTATTTTGATAACCGGAGGCCTTGCTTACAGCAATTATATTATTAATAAAATATCCGAAAGGGTTAAGTTTATAGCACCCATAAAAATATACCCCGGCGAAAGCGAGATGGAAGGCCTTGCTTTAAATGCTTGTAAAGTGCTGCTTGAAGAAGTTGATATTATTGAATACAGGTAAACGACCACCGTCAGAGACGGTGGCTTTAAGAAATACAACCCTCTAAAAGAGGGTAAAATCTTTGCGGTCTGACTCATTTTTCTTTTCTTCTGCTTCCTGATATTTCACATACCTTTT
>PXBB01000047.1 GCA_003565735.1 Bacteroidales bacterium | reverse complement strand
CCCTACAGAACCTTTGTTAGTGAGAATTTTATAAACTTTATCCCTCCCTTTTCTTATACCGTATTACCTGTAGCTCCCGAACTATACATTGAGTTTGAAAAAGATAAACACATTTTTTCTGCGCTTTTAAAAAATGAAAACCGCCGGCTTTCATATCTGGAAGAAGATTCACCATTCTCTTACAGGAATTTACTAACCGTTGGCTTTGACAGAGGCTTTAATAAGACTCTTACAACAGACAACAAACTTTGGGTGTCTAACATCAGTTTGGCAAATAACACATCAGCAGTTAACAATACCACTAACAAAGCTTTTCAGGATTGTATTTACTCTGATACTGTGAAAAGGCTAAGAAAGGAAGACGTTTATGAAGATAAAACTACCATTCGTGATGGTTTTTTAGTTTTCTTAATTACAACATCATTATTAAGCACCATGATAATTGTATCTCTTTTCCTATGATTTTGAAACCGTACTGCAATATCATTCGCATCGGCAAATTTTCTCAAAAACCTCCCTACACCCCTAAAAAAAGTTTTTTTTAATTCCACACAAACAAAAGGATAATTTACTACTTTTGTTAAAAAACATTATCAGCAATAATGAGTGCGGCACAACAAAATTTTGCAAAGGATGCTCTGGCTAAGGCTTTCGACTTATCCCACAGGGCAACTATTGCTCATAATATTTCATTATATGAGAAAGCTTATGCCAAAGGGCGTTTGCAGTACAAAAATCTGGATGCAGCCCGTAAGCGACTGGCGGTTCTGAGGCACAAAACTACAAATGAGCTTGATAAATTTTTAGTAGAATTCGAAGCACATTTCACCGCACGCGGCGGCAAGATTATTTGGGCTTCAGATGCTAACGAAGCCATAACAGAAATTCTTAATCTGCTCCGAAAGCGTCAAGTGCGTACTGTTGTGAAGTCGAAGTCAATGATAACGGAAGAGCTCGAACTGAACAAGCATCTGGAACAAGAAGGCATTGAAGTAACTGAAACGGACTTGGGTGAGTTTATTGTTCAAATTGAAAACGATAAGCCCTACCACATCATCACACCCATCATGCATAAATCTAAAGAGGATGTGGCGGCTTTGTTTAAAGAAAAATATGGCTTAAGCGGTGAAGCATCACCCCAGGAGGTTACACACTTTGTACGCCGCTTATTAAGAGAAAAGTTTACAAACGCCGAAGTGGGTATTACGGGCGCTAATTTTTTAATAGCTGATATAGGAGGTATCGCACTTACAGAGAATGAAGGCAACGCTGTCATGAGCATGTCGTTTCCCCGTATGCATATTGCTATAGCGGGCATAGACAAATTGATTGGCAGTATTAAAGACCTGGATCTGATATGGCCTCTTTTAGCTACCCATGGCACAGGGCAAAAAATAACAGCCTATAATACCGTTATTACGGGTCCACGACAAGAATATGAAAAAGACGGCCCATCAGAAATGTTTGTGGTATTGGTTGACAACGGCCGCACAAAACTTTTAAAACACAAAGAACAAAGGCGCGCAGTATCCTGCATACGCTGTGGGTCATGCCTCAACTTTTGCCCTGTGTATAAAAATATTGGCGGCCACGCCTATGGCACAGTTTACAGTGGCCCTATTGGTGCTGTTATCTCTCCCCACTTTTTAGGGTTGCAGTCGTACCACCACCTCAGCTTTGCGTCCTCTTTGTGCGGACGCTGCACCGAAGTGTGCCCCGCACATATTAACCTGCATGAGCTTTTGCTCCGCAACAGAATGCTAAGCGTTAAAAAAGGTTATTCAAGCCCTTTTGAACGTTTTACCATGTACGCCCTCAAAAAAGTTATGACAAAAAGAAAACTGATGGATATGGGAAATGCCGGTCTGAAAAATTTTGCTTTAAGCAAAACTATTGGAAGATTTTGGGGGCCACGAAGGAAGTTGCCACGTATCCAAAAAAAATCTTTTAATAAACTATGGAAAGAAATGCGTAACTTTCCCAAATAATTTCTCTTATTACCCTCAATATCAAATGCCTCATACAACAAAATAGGCTTAACCACATCAAAAAAAGTGACTTATGAGTAAAAAAAGCAAAAAAACCTATAAAGCTCTCAGTAATGTTTTAAAAAAAGAAATCACAGAGGTTTTTATAGCATCCCCTCAGCGGCAACTCAACTACAAGCAATTATCAAAAACCCTGGGTATAACAGATAAAAGGGAAAAAGAACTGGTACGTGATTTATTGTTGCAGCTTGTCAAAGAGAATAAACTAAAAGAAACCTCCCGTGGCAAGTATGAGCTGGAGCTAAGCTCAGGAGTGATACCTCAAATAAAGGACACTTACGTAACAGGCATTGTTGATATGAAACAAAGTGGCAAAGCTTATGTTATTTCTGATGAAGTTGTTGATGACATACTTATCGGAAGCAATAATACGAACAGGGCTTTGCATGGCGATACTGTTAAAGTTTACCTGTTTCCTAAAAGAAAAAGGCGCAAGCTTGAAGGCCAGATAATAGAAGTGGTTAAAAGGGCTCAGAGCTATTTTGTAGGTACTGTTCAGGTGAGCAAGCATTATGCTTTTCTAATTCCCGATAAGCAATCCATGCCGGTAGATATTTTCATCCCTAAAGAGGCGCTTAACAAGGCTGTCAACGGTATAAAAGCTGTTGCCAAAATTGTCGAATGGCCTGAAAGAGCTAAAAATCCTTTTGGCGAAATAGTCAAAGTGCTGGGCAAAGGGGGCAGCAATGAGGTAGAAATCCAATCCATTATGGTTGATTTCGGCCTGCCATTGTTTTTCGATGAAAATGTTGAAAAGGCTGCTGAGAAAATCCCGGAAACTATATCCAAAGAAGAGATTAGTAAAAGGCGTGATTTTCGGGATACGGTTTGCTTTACCATCGACCCCCCCGATGCTAAGGATTTTGACGATGCCTTGTCTCTTAAAAAGCTTGATAATGGGCATTGGGAAGTGGGTGTTCACATTGCTGATGTGGCTCATTATGTAAAACCCAACACCCCATTAGACAAGGTAGCCTACGAACGCGGCACCTCCGTTTATCTTGTTGACAGGGTCATACCCATGCTTCCTGAAAAGCTATCTAATAAAGTATGCAGCCTGCGCCCTAACGAAGACAAACTTTGCTTTTCAGCCGTTTTTGAAATGGACGATGAAGCAAAAGTGTATAAAACCTGGTTCGGAAAAACGATCATTTGTTCTGACAAGCGTTTTGACTACGATCAGGTACAAGATATTATTGAAAAAGCTGAAGGCCCTTATGCCGATAGCGTTTTAAAGCTGGACAAACTGGCCAAAAAGCTACGCGCTCAACGTTTTAAAAAAGGCGCTATGGCCTTTGAAACAACAGAAGTAAAATTTGTACTCGACGACGATGGGAAGCCTGTTCAGGTGCTTATCAAAGAATCCAAAGATGCGCATAAGCTGGTTGAAGACTTTATGCTGTTAGCTAACAGAAAAGTTGCTGAATTTGCAGGTAAAAGCGCCAAAGGCGAAAAGCAAAAACCTTTCTTATACCGTGTTCATGACGCACCGCCCCAGGAAAAATTGAACAATTTCTCGGAATTTGTAAAAAAACTAGGCTACGATGTGCGTGTAAAAACACGTAAAAGCACCATTAATTCTATGAATAAAATTTTGAAAGATGTGATGGGTAAGGGCGAAGAACACCTTGTTAATACATTGGCCATACGTACCATGTCTAAAGCCGTATATACACACGAAAATATCGGGCATTACGGTCTGGCATTCGATTACTACACCCATTTTACCTCTCCCATACGCCGCTACCCCGACCTTGTAGTACACCGTTTGCTGCATACATATCTTTTAGGAAAGCAACCCGACAAAGGACTCCAGCTCGAAAAAATCGGGCGCCATACCTCCGATTGCGAACGTATTGCTGTTGAAGCTGAACGCGCATCTGTCAAATACAAGCAGATAGAATACCTTGCCGATAAAATTGGGCAAACCTTTAACGGACTCATTTCCGGTGTCAGCAAGTGGGGAATATATGTGGAAATTGAAGGCAACAAGTGCGAAGGCATGATAAGATACAACGATATTGACAACGACTTTTACTATCTGGACGAAGATAACTACTGCGCCGTTGGACAGCGTTATGGGCATACCTATAAACTTGGAGACAAGATAAAAATAAAAGTTAAAAAGGCCGACCTGATTAAAAAACATTTAGATTTTATCCTCGCCGACGATTAAACAAGTATTTTTCAGCAATACTTATCTAAATCAATCATTTCCGGGCCTTCGGCTGTCAGGATCGCCAATTTTTTGAACCCGATTTTTTTGAGCGTTTCTGAAGCTTCATAATAATGTTCAAGCAGGTCTTCAGGTTTGTGTGCATCGCAATTGATCATGACGGGTATGCCTTTTTTTAAGCATTTTTCGAGAATGGGAACCCCCGGGAAAAATGTTTCGCATTTTCCTGTATAAATACCTCTGGTATTGACCTCTACAATAGTTTCTTGCCGGGCTATGACATCCAGCGTTTTTTCTGTAAGCTGCTCATACCACTTATCGTCTTCGGAAAAAAAACGGTTTTTGTTATGCATTTTAATTTTATCGAAATGTGCAATTATATCAGGTTTTTCCTTGTAAAGCATCTCATTAATTTGATTGTAATAACTGCTGACAGCTTCTCTTATATCACCGTTAAAAATATTCTGAACCCCGCCGATAAAATTAGCTTCCGGCCCATCAATAAACCACAGCTCATTATTTTTCTTAACCAGATGAACAGCACCTATTATATAATCGAGTGCCCATTGCTTTTTGAGCGTGGCAAATGGCGTGGATATACCGGGTATGTAATCAACCTCAAGCGCATTAAAAATCTGTATGTTGTGCTTGTAAGCTTTTTTCAAACTTCTAATTTTATCAAAATATTCCTGCGCATTTTCATCTTTCAGGCTCCAGGGATTATCGAAAGGTACTGACGCATGGGCCGAAAAGCCCAGCACTTTCATTTTTTTGCGTAGCGCTTCTTCTACAAATTCTTCAGGCTCTGCCAGCCCATCACAATAGTGCGTATGTGTATGATAGTTATACATGTTTTTCTCAATTAGTCATTCGGCAAATCTATAAAATAAGCTGCGTTTTACAAAGTCAATTT
>PXBB01000059.1 GCA_003565735.1 Bacteroidales bacterium | reverse complement strand
GTCTGGATATCCGCAACAACTCTTTTGTATTTGATGGCAGTGGCAGTGGTTATGCCATGTATATAGCCAGCTCCTCAAGTGTGACAGAAATTGACCATAATAATTATTACAGTGGCAACAGTCCCAATTTTGTGTATTATAATAATGATCTTATGGATCTGGCGTCCTTACAAGCTGTTAATTTCCCAGCAAATAATGATGCCAACTCAGTTACAGGTAATCCATTCTATTATGGTATCCACGATTTGATGCCTGTAGGAGCCATATTGTACCAAACCGGCACACCTATAGCAGGTATAGCAGATGATATCACCGGAGCACCCCGTGATCCTGCCACGCCATGTATAGGAGCTTATGAGTTTGTACCCCCACAAATAGATGTGGCAGTTACTGAAATAGTCAATATCAGCAGTTTTGTTAACGGCGGCAGTCCATTTGCACCGGAAGTTATCATCACAAACTGGGGTTCCGATACTATACACAGTATTCCGCTTTACTACTCTGTCAATGGCGGTACGCCGGTGACTGAAACCTGGGTGGGTACCATTGCTTCATACGAAACAGATACCTTTTCTTTCAGCACGTCGTTTAACATTCCTAACGGACCGTTTACACTATGTGTTTACAGTGATGTTCCCGGAGATGCCAACAACAGTAACGACACCATCTGCGAGAGTGCATTCGGTATTCCGTTAGTGGGCGTACCTTATAGTGATGATTTTGACGGCCCTGTGCGTTTTTACACCATGGGAAGTAACAACCAGTGGGAGCTTGGTGTACCATCAGCCAGCACTATCAACAACGCCTATGCAGGCAACAATGTTTGGACGACCAACCTGACAGGTAATTATGGCGCCAACAGCAACTACAACCTAATGTCTCCCAGGTTTAGCTTTATAAATACCACCAATGCTATGCTTAGCTTCTGGTATTGGGTTGACAGTGAGTTAGATACTGATGGTGCACGTATTCAGTACTCCACAGATGGTTTGACCTGGCAAACTTTGGGTAGTGTTGGTGATACTTTGGCCACAAACTGGTATAACTCTACCAATATCAATGGCAATCCAGCATTTTCAGGTCACTCCAACGGATGGGTTAATGCCACATACAATTTATCACAGTTTGATAATTACCCGACACCGGTGCAGTTCCGTATCAATTTCTTTGCCGATGCAACAGTCCATTACAATGGATTTGCATTGGATATGTTTGAAATTGTCAGGGATGCCATACCTATGGATGCCGGAGTAGTAGAAATCGTAAGTCCCGGCACGCAAAGTGTCACAGGAACGACAGAAGATGTAGAGGTGGTTATAGAGAACTTTGGTACCGATACCTTACACACCATACCTGTACGATTCCGTGTAGGAACTGGCGTACCTGTACAAGAAACATGGACAGGTGTTCTGGCTCCCGGCGAAACGACGCAATATACTTTCACGGCAACTGTTAATCAGTCAGCTTCTTACAACTTGTGTGCTTACACACGCGTGCCCGGTGATATCTATACGTTTAACGATACCACCTGTAAGTTTATTGAGATAATAGCTGCACAGTACGATGCCGGAATACTTGAAATCATTGAGCCGGCGACAACCACGCTTGCAGGTCAACCTACAAACATAAGTGTACGGGTAAAGAACTTCGGTACAGAGCCGCTGACAAGCTTTGATATTGCATTTGACATCAATGCAGGTGCACAAACAGTAGAAACCTGGACAGGCACCTTGGCCCCTGACGATGATATGATATACGATTTTACAGCCACATATCTTTCCTTGTCGGGTAACTATATCCTGTGTGTGGAAACACAACTGTCTAACGATCAAAACAGTACCAATGACAGGTTGTGTCGTACCATAACAGGTATTCAGGATACCACAAGTATTGATGATTTATCAGCTCTTGTATTCAGCTTAGATCAGAACATCCCGAACCCGGCATACAGTGAAACCAAGATAGGTTTCCATATACCAAAAGACGGGCAGATAGTATTTAAGCTTACCAATGCTTTAGGACAGATAATTTATGAGGAAACAGGCAGCCGCAGCGCCGGAAGCCATCATATTATTCTGGATGCCGGTACACTGCCTAAAGGCATGTACTATTACAGTCTCGAGTATGAAGGACAGCGCCTCGTGAAGCATATGGTGATACAATAGTTTGATCATCTAAGTACTTTATTAAAGGCTGTACTTTTAAAAGTACAGCCTTTTTTTGTGTGATTTTTAGCTTCATTACAAAGTTCTGATATATAATGCAGGTTAAATGAACTGAAAACATAAAATTAGCATATCTTTGCTGGACTTATAACAAGAAATAAAATGAAAATAAGTGGTTTTACTATGGGTAAGAATGCTTCGAAGCTATATTATCCATGGAAAGAGGCTATTTTATCCATATTGCCTCTTGTAGATGAGTTCGTTGTAGCACTTGGTGATTCTGATGAAGATGATAATTCCAGAGAGCTTATCGAAAGCATTAATAGTCCGAAAATTAAAATTATTGACACTGTATGGGACATTAGAAAGTATCCTCAAGGTATGGAAAATGCGCATCAAACTGATATTGCCAAATCATATTGTAGTGGGGATTGGCTTTTTTATTTGCAAGCTGATGAGGTTGTTCACGAGAAGTATTTACCCGTTATTAAAAGGCGGTGCGAAGAGCTTCTGCATGATGATGATGTTGAAGGCTTGTTGTTCAAGTATAAGCATTTTTGGGGAAGTTATAAGCATTACCATAAGTCACACACATGGTATGCACATGAAATACGGATTATTAGAAACAAACCAGACATCCATTCGTGGGAATCGGCCCAATCTTTTAGGCGCATACCATCATTTGATGGTATAAACTACAGACAAAAGAAAAATACTTTTAAACTGAAAGTGGCCATGGTTGATGCCTATATCTACCATTACGGCTGGGTAAGACCTCCAAAACTGATGGCGCGTAAAACAAAATCTCTTGATACAATACATAAAGGTCCCGAAAAAGTGGCGGAACTTGAAAAAGCAGGATATTATATTTTTGATTACGGAAATTTAAGTAAGCTGGCTCAATTTAAAGGGTCGCATCCGGCTGTTATGCAAGATAAAATAGCAGCGTTTAATTGGGGCGACCAGTTAAAGTTTGTAAACAGTAAACGAACTAACAGAAAAAAATTTAAACACGAAAAGTTGAAATACAGAATAATATCATATATTGAGAATGTTTTTTTAAAAGGCAAACAAATCTGGGCTTTTAAAAACTATATACTTCTTAATAAATAAGCAAAGCCCTGCTTCCTATATTTCTTTGTAAAAAAAACTTTTTCTTGAATATTTTTTCTTTTTCTTAAAAAATTACTATCTTTGCACCCCCAATAGGGGTATTAAAATTATTAATTTAAACAAAGAAAGAGAGCGTGTTTTTATGATTATTGTACCTGTAAAAGAAGGCGAAAACATTGACAGAGCTTTAAAAAAGCTTAAGAGAAAGTACGAAAAAACAGGTGTAGTTAAAGAATTGCGCGAGCGTCAAAAGTTTACAAAGCCATCTGTAAAAAGAAGGGGTGAACTGATTAAAGCCCGCTACATTCAAAAACTTAAAGACCAACAATTTTCCTAAAAAGTCTTAAAAATTTGCTTCACAGCAATATTATTACTACTTTTATGTTTTGATAATACTGTGAAGCATTTTTTTATGGTACCAATTGTAATTCAAGATTTTTGCAAATACATAGCTTTTCAAAAGCGCTGCTCTAAACATACTCTTGAAGCTTACAAAACCGACCTGACCCAGTATTTCGATTTCGCACAAAGCCAATATCAAATTAAAGATTTATTAGAAATTGACCACGATATTATCAGATCGTGGATTGTAAGTATGCTTGAAGAGGGAATATCTCCACGGACGGTTAATAGAAAAATATCTACCCTCAAGTCTTTTTATAAATTTTTAAAAAAGGAAAACCGTATCGCTGCCAACCCCATGCTAAAGGTAATTAGCCCTAAAACTTCTAAACGCCTCCCAGAATTTATTGATCAAGACAAAATGAACGTTTTGCTTGATGAGGTACTCTGCGACGACAGTTTTAAAAGTTTGAGGGATAAGACATTGATAGAACTGTTTTATGCAACAGGTATAAGGTTGTCTGAACTTATTAGTATTCAAGTTGATGTACTCAATTTATATGATTTACAATTGAAGGTGTTAGGAAAAAGAAACAAAGAACGCATCGTTCCCCTTAACCCACATATGGTAGATTTGCTTGATAAATATCTGTCGCAGCGTAATGATATAATGAAGAGCAATGAAGGCCCCCTTTTTATTACAGAAAAAGGCAAAAAAATGTATGAAAAACTTGCTTATCGTATCGTAAATTATTATCTTAGTAGCGTAACTACTATAGCTAAAAAAAGCCCGCATGTTCTGCGTCATACTTTTGCTACTCACATGCTTAATAATGGCGCCGAGCTAAGTGCAATTAAAGAAATTCTTGGGCATGCTAATTTGTCGGCAACTCAAGTTTATACACATAATACCGTGGAAAAATTAAAAAAAGTTTACAAACAAGCACACCCCAAAGCATAAAACCAAATAATACTAACCAATTATAAAGGAGGAAATATGGATATAAAAGTTAATTCAATCAAGTTTAAAATTGATGGTAAATTGGAATCTTTTATTCGTGAAAAAGTAGAAAAACTTAACACGCACTACGATAACATATTAAGTAGTGATGTTATGCTAAAAGTTGAAAACAATGGTATCGAAAATAAAGTTGCCGAAGTCAAGCTTATGATTAAAGGCAATGATTTGTATGCCAAAAAACAGTGTAAAACCTTTGAAGAGGCTGTTGATACGGCAACAGAAGCACTAAGAAAACAATTGATTAAACACAAAACAAAACTTAAGAAAAAATAATTTTAGCCAAACCCATATTCTTTGAGGTTTTTAAAAAAATCGAATTATAAATTAAATAATTTAATATCAGACAAATAGCCTTTTTTTCATGCAATAATAAAAAAAATAATAAAATTTATTTGTTGGTAAATAAATAATATCTATCTTTGCAGTCGCTTTTTAAATAAAAATAAAAGCGGCTGTTTTATTTGCCACTGTAGCTCAGTTGGCCAGAGCAGCTGATTTGTAATCAGCGGGTCGGGGGTTCGAATCCCTCCAGTGGCTCAAAGTTCTTTTAAATATGGCACATACAAAGATTGAAAAAATATACTTTTTAATTGTTTGTATTAGAAAGTAATGCTAAGTATGAGATAATCAGTATTATATTAAGCATTGTTTAAAATAATCAAATACCCATGGGGGGATTCCAGAGCGGTCAAATGGGGCAGACTGTAAATCTGTTGGCTAAGCCTTCGGAGGTTCGAATCCTCCTCCCCCCACAACAGCGGAAATAGCTCATCTGGTAGAGCGACAGCCTTCCAAGCTGTAGGTAGCGGGTTCGAGCCCCGTTTTCCGCTCTCTTGCCGATGTAGCTCAATTGGTAGAGCGCGTCCTTGGTAAGGACGAGGTAACGGGTTCAAATCCCGTCATTGGCTCTTTTTTTAATAAGAAAGAATAAAAAAATAGAATCATAGAATCATAATTATATATAACAAATAGAAACACAGTAAATTTTTAAAACCAAAACAAATTATCAGATATGGCAAAAGAAAAATTTGATCGTTCCAAACCCCATTTAAATATTGGGACTATTGGTCACGTTGACCATGGAAAAACAACCTTAACAGCTGCAATTACTTTAGTTTTGGCAGATGCAGGTTTGTCAGAAATTCGTTCGTTTGACTCTATTGACAATGCCCCAGAGGAAAAAGAAAGAGGTATTACAATTAATACTGCACACGTTGAGTATTCAACAGCAAATCGACACTATGCTCACGTCGATTGCCCCGGTCACGCTGACTATGTGAAAAACATGGTTACAGGGGCTGCTCAAATGGATGGTGCAATACTTGTTGTTGCTGCTACTGACGGCCCTATGCCTCAAACAAGAGAACATATCCTTCTTGCTCGTCAGGTTGGTGTGCCTCGTTTAGTAGTTTTTATGAATAAAGTTGACTTGGTAGATGATGAGGAACTCCTAGAACTTGTTGAAATGGAAATAAGAGATCTATTATCATTCTACGAATTCGATGGTGACAACATTCCTATTATTCAAGGTTCTGCACTTGGTGGCTTAAATAAAGAGCCAAAGTGGGTTGAAAAAATTATGGAACTTATGACCGCTTGTGATGAGTATATTCCAATACCTCCAAGAGAAGTTGATAAGGATTTCTTAATGCCTATTGAAGATGTTTTCTCCATAACAGGACGTGGTACTGTTGCTACCGGTAGGATAGAAACAGGTGTTATCAACTCTAGTGACCCCGTTGATATTATTGGTATGGGTGCAGAAAAACTCAAATCTGTTTGTACAGGTGTTGAAATGTTCCGCAAAATACTCGACAGAGGTGAAGCTGGAGACAATGTTGGCCTATTGTTAAGAGGTATTGACAAGAATGAAATTCGCAGAGGTATGGTTATTGCTAAACCCGGCTCTGTAAAACCTCACAAGCATTTTAAAGCAGAAGTTTATATCCTTAAGAAAGAAGAAGGTGGACGCCATACGCCTTTCCATAATAACTATCGTCCCCAGTTCTATTTCAGAACGACAGACGTAACCGGTGAAATTATTTTACCTAAAGGAGTTGATATGGTTATGCCCGGCGACAACCTTACAATTGAGGTGCAGCTTATTGCGGAAATCGCAATGAGTAAAAACTTACGATTTGCTATCCGTGAAGGAGGTAGAACAGTAGGTGCCGGACAGGTAACAGAAATTTTAGAATAATAATTTAATATAAAAAGTTTGCACAGATCATCAACTGAGAAGAATTTGTGCAAGCTTTTTGAACGGGTGTAGCTCAGTTGGTAGAGCACTGGTCTCCAAAACCAGGTGTCGGGCGTTCGAGTCGCTCCTCCCGTGCAAACATCATTAATCAACAAAACCATGTTTACAAAAATAAAGCTTTACGCAAAAGAATCTTATGATGAATTGCTAAACAAGGTTTCCTGGCCAACCTGGAAAGAACTGCAGAGCAGTGCCATTGTTGTATCCATTGCTTCCCTGATAATCGCACTTGTCGTTTATTTGATGGATGCTTCGTTTAGCTCTGTATTAAAACAGTTTTACAGATTGTTTTAGATTTTTACTTAATGATGTTGTTGAATCAGCTTGAAAAACTAGTGTATGAGTACTGAAAAATCAGAAAAGAAGTGGTATGTTGTTAAAACCTTAAGCGGTAAAGAAAGAAAAGTAAAGGAATACATTGAAAATGAAGTAAAACGCTTAGGTGCAGAGGATACCATAACACAAGTGCTTATACCCACGGAAAAGGTTTATCAAATTCGAAAGGGTAAAAAGGTAAGTAGTGAAAGAAATTATTTTCCCAGTTACGTCCTTATCGAAGCTGTTTATGAGCCTGAATTGTTTTTTGCAATACGCAATTTGCCTAATGTGATGAACTTTCTGGGATCAAAAACACAGCCTGTTCCTCTGCGACAATCTGAAGTTAATCGCATACTTGGAAAAATGGATGAATTGTCGGAAAAGGACGAAGAATTATCAGAACCTTTCATAGTTGGCGAAACTGTTACTGTAATTGATGGCCCATTTAACAGCTTTACGGGTGTTATTGAAGAGGTGAATGATGAGAAGAAAAAGCTTAAGGTGATGGTCAAAATATTCGGTAGAAAAACTCCTTTAGAGTTAAGTTTCATGCAAGTTGATAAAGAAGTTAAATAATATATTTACCTTGGAAAATGTAAAAAAATGGCAAAAGAAGTTAGCGGTTTAATTAAGTTACAAATAAAAGGCGGTGCAGCAAATCCGGCGCCACCTGTAGGACCAGCTCTTGGTGCTAAGGGTGTTAATATTATGGAGTTCTGCAAGCAGTTTAATGCCAGAACACAGGATAAGGCAGGGAAAGTAATACCTGTCATTATTACAGTATTCAAAGATAAATCCTTTGAGTTTGTAATTAAAACACCTCCGGTCGCTGTGCAGCTGCTCGAATCAGCGAAGGTAAAATCAGGTTCAGGCGAACCTAACAGAATTAAGGTTGCCTCGGTTTCCTGGGATCAAGTGAAAAATATTGCTGAGCAAAAAATGCCTGACTTAAATGCTTTTACTGTTGAATCAGCCATGAAAATGGTTGCCGGTACGGCTAGAAGCATGGGTATTAGAGTTAGTGGTAAAGCACCCTTCTAATGATTTCTAATCGCTTATTCAGTAAACTAATTGCATGACCGTTTAAAATTAAGCAAAATGGCAAAATTGACAAAAAAAAGAAAAGAAGCTCTGGAAAAATACGATCCTAATAAACCGTATCCCTTAAATGAAGCTACAGACATAGTAAAGAAAATATCCAATACAAAATTTGATGCTTCTATTGATGTATGTGTCAGGCTTGGTGTTGACCCACGTAAAGCCAATCAAATGGTAAGAGGATCTGTTACGTTGCCACATGGAACAGGAAAAAAGATTAGCGTACTCGTTTTGTGTACTCCAGACAAAGAGGATGAAGCAAAAAGTGCCGGCGCTGATTATGTTGGCCTGGATGAATACATTACCAAAATAAAAGGCGGTTGGACTGATGTGGATGTTATCATCACAATGCCATCAGTCATGCCTAAAGTTGGCGCATTAGGACGCATACTAGGCCCCCGTGGTTTGATGCCTAATCCCAAAACTGGTACGGTAACTATGGAAGTTGGCAAAGCTGTTTCAGATGCTAAAGCAGGTAAGATTGACTTTAAAGTAGATAAGTACGGCATCGTACATGCAGCAGTAGGTAAAGTTTCTTTTGACAAAGGCAAGATACTTGACAATGCAAAAGAACTGTTACAAACCATTATTAAACTAAAACCTGCAGCTGCTAAAGGTACTTACGTGAAAAGTATTTATATGTCCAGCTCAATGAGTCCGGGTATTAAAATTGAACCTAAGTCAATTACTGATTAACTCAAACATTTGATAATTTGAAGTTATTATGGACAAAAGCTGCTGTTTTTATAATGATGTTCTACAGTAAAATTCGCAGAAGTTCCTAAAGCTACAGAAAAACAAATTATTTACTATGAAAAAAGAAGAAAAGCAATTACTCATCGACAACTTGTCCGAGAGACTATCGAAATGCGAGTATTTATACATCACAGATATTTCTGACCTTAACGCAAAAAATACATCTGATTTAAGACGTTCATGTTTTAAGAAGAACATATCTCTTATGATGGTTAAGAATACCTTGCTTAGAAAGGCCATGGATAAGACAGAAAGGAATTTTGATGAAGTTCACGAAATCCTTGTAGGAAATACTTCCTTGATGTTTGCCGAGTCTCCTAATGACCCCGCCAAAATCATTAAAGAATTCCGAAAGAAAACAGAAAGGCCTATTTTAAAAGGTGCTCTAATACAGGATATGGTGGTTTTAGGCGACGATAAAATTGATTACTTGGTAAGCATTAAATCGAAAAATGAACTTATTGCTGATGTTATCCTAAGTCTTAAATCACCGGCCATTAACGTTATATCTGCTCTTAATTCAGGTAAAAACACTTTGGCAGGTCTGGTTAAAACATTATCAGAAAAAGAATAAATAAAAAAACAAATTTTAAAAACAATTTAAACTCAATAAAAAATGGCAGATTTAAAAGCTTTTGCAGAACAGTTAGTTAACCTAACAGTAAAAGAAGTAAATGAATTAGCAGAAATTCTAAAAGAAGAATATGGCATAGAACCAGCAGCTGCAGCTGTTGCTGTTGCCGGTCCAGGCGGTGGTGCAGATGCCCCTGCTCAAGAAGAACAAACTCAGTTTGATGTTATTTTAAAGGCGCCGGGTCAATCTAAACTGGCAGTAGTAAAACTCGTTAAAGAGTTGACCAGCCTTGGATTAAAAGAATCTAAAGAACTCGTTGATGCAGCTCCAAAAGCAATAAAAGAAGCTGTATCTAAGGATGAAGCTGAAGCATTAAAAAGTCAATTAGAGGAGGCTGGAGCAGAGGTTGAGATTAAGTAACATAGCTTCCTTTAAGAAGATATTGCAAGTATTAGGCTTTTAAAATAAAGCCTAATACTTATTGTTATTATAAGATTTTTTAACTTAAAACCTCGTAAGCCTTGGCTATCAAAAAAAACAATCAAAGAATAGATTTTGCTACTAAAGCAAAATACGAATATCCTGACTTCTTAGATATTCAAGTTGAATCGTTCCAAAGTTTTTTTCAGTTAGAAACCATTCCGGAGAAAAGACAGTATGAAGGGCTTTTTAAAGTCTTTGGTGAAAACTTTCCCATTTCTGATACCCGCAATAACTTTGTCCTCGAATTTATCGATTACTTTGTCGATCCACCGAGGTACTCCATAGAAGAGTGTCTTGAAAGAGGCCTTACTTATTGTGTGCCTTTGAAAGCTAAGCTCAAACTCTATTGTACTGACCCGGAACATGAAGACTTTGAAACAATAATCCAGGATGTTTATTTGGGAACTATCCCATATATGACACCTAAAGGAACTTTTGTAATCAATGGTTCAGAACGTGTTATAGTTTCTCAATTACACAGGTCACCCGGTGTATTTTTCGGGTCTTCGCGTCATGCGAATGGCTCTTTGTTGTATTCAGCACGTATCATCCCTTTTAAAGGTTCCTGGATGGAGTTTACAACCGATATAAATAATGTGCTTTATGCCTATATCGACAGGAAAAAGAAATTGCCTGTAACCACTTTATTAAGGGCTATTGGTTTCGAAACAGATAAAGATATTTTAACCATCTTTGACCTGGCCGAAGAAATTAAAGTCACAAAAACGGGACTTAAAAAGGTTGTTGGTAAAAAACTTGCTGCACGTGTCGTCAGAAATTGGATTGAAGATTTTGTTGATGAAGATACCGGAGAGGTCGTGTCAATAGAAAGAACTGAAGTCGTCATTGACAGAGAAACTTTATTGGAAAAAGACCATATAGAATTAATTATTGACAGTGGTGTTAAAACAATTCTAATACACAAAGAAGCAGAAGTTGATGACACAAAGGATTATACGCTTATCTATAACACACTTCAAAAAGACCCGGCTAACTCAGAAAAAGAAGCAGTAGAGTTTATCTACAGACAATTGAGGAATGCTGACCCACCGGATGAAGAAACCGCCCGTGGTATTATTGAAAAGCTTTTCTTTTCTGATAAACGTTATGACTTGGGAGAAGTGGGGCGTTACAGAATTAACAGAAAGCTTGACTTGGATATACCCATGGATGTCAAAGTTTTGACAAAAGAAGACATTATTTCCATTATTAAGCATATAATTGAAGTATCCAACGAAAAAGCCGAATTAGATGATATTGACCACTTAAGTAATAGACGCGTTCGTACAGTAGGCGAGCAACTTTATGCACAGTTTGGTGTTGGCTTGGCGCGTATGGCCAGAACCATAAGAGAGCGTATGAATGTGCGCGATAACGAGGTGTTTACACCCATTGACCTTATCAATGCCAAAACCTTATCCTCCGTTATCAATTCATTTTTTGCAACAAACCAATTGTCGCAATTTATGGATCAAACAAACCCCTTAGCAGAGCTGACCCATAAACGACGTGTTTCAGCTCTCGGCCCGGGAGGTCTTTCACGCGAAAGGGCCGGCTTCGAGGTGCGTGATGTGCATTACACACACTATGGTCGCTTGTGTACCATTGAAACTCCCGAAGGACCTAATATCGGATTGATATCCTCTTTATGCGTTTATGCAAAAATAAACAGGCTCGGATTTATCGAAACACCTTACAGAAAAGTAAGTGAAGGAAAAGTTAAAATTAATGAGGCACCTGTTTATTTAAGTGCCGAAGAGGAAGAAAACAAAATTATTGCACAGGCTAATGAGGTTCTTGATGAAAAAGGTGGTTTTATTAACGATAAAGTAAAGGCACGCCACTTAGCCGATTATCCCATTTCGGAAAAAGACGATGTGCATATGATGGATGTGGCACCTAATCAGATTGCTTCTATAGCTGCGTCCTTGATTCCTTTTCTTGAGCACAATGATGCCAACCTTGCCCTTATGGGTTCTAACATGATGCGTCAGGCAGTGCCTCTTCTGTGGCCCGAAGCACCGATAGTAGGAACAGGACTTGAAAAAGATGTCGCCAGATATTCGCGTGTACTTATCAATGCCGAAGGCGATGGTGTTGTTGAGTATGTTGATGCTTTTGAAATTGTAATCAGGTATAATAGAACAGACGACCAGAGACTTGTTAGTTTTGATGATGATGTGGTTACATACAAACTTGCTAAATTTATCAAAACGAACCAGAATACAACCATAAACCTCAAACCTATTGTTGAAAAAGGACAAAAGGTTTCTAAAGGACAAGTATTGTGTGAAGGTTATGCTACTAAAAATGGAGAACTGGCGCTTGGCAGAAACCTTAAAGTAGCTTTTATGCCTTGGAAAGGCTATAATTTTGAGGATGCAATCGTAATATCCGAAAAGGTTGTTAGAAATGATTACTTTACATCATTACATATTGATGAATATATTCTGGAAGTAAGAGATACCAAAAGAGGTAAAGAGGAGCTTACCAGCGACATTCCAAATGTCAGTACTGATGCAACGAGAAACCTTGATGATAATGGTTTAATAAGAGTAGGTGCAGAAGTTAAAGAAGGTGATATCCTTATCGGTAAAATTACTCCTAAAGGAGAAACTGACCCTACACCTGAAGAAAAGCTCCTTAGGGCTATTTTTGGTGACAAAGCCGGTGACGTAAAGGATGCTTCTCTGAAAGCACCCCCATCCCTCAAGGGTGTTGTTATTGATAAAAAACTCTTTTCAAAAGCTTTTAAAGACAAGAAAACAAAGGTAAAAGAAAAGCTTATAATTGATGCGCTTACTAAAGAATTTGAGAAAAATTCTGCTGAACTCAAAGCAAAACTCATTGATAAGCTCATTGTTCTTGTTAGTGGAAAGGTTTCCCAAGGCGTAACAGATAATTATAAAGAAGCTATTGTTCCCAAAGGAACAAAATTTTCACAGAAAATTCTGGCTTCTATCGACTATACAAATGTTAACCCAAATAAATGGACATCAGACCGAACAAAGAATCAACAGATTAAACAGCTATTGCACAACTACAATATCAAGCAGAAAGATATTTTAGGTGTTTATAATAGAAAAAAATTCACTTCTACTATAGGTGATGATTTGCCAAGTGGTATCATACAGCTGGCAAAAGTGTATATAGCCAAAAAAAGAAAGCTGACTGTTGGTGATAAAATGGCAGGGCGTCATGGGAATAAAGGTATTCTTGCAAAAATTGTACGCGAAGAAGATATGCCATTCCTTGAAGACGGAACCCCTGTTGATATCGTATTAAACCCATTAGGAGTACCCTCCCGTATGAATGTGGGACAGATATATGAAACAGTATTGGGCTGGGCAGGACAAAAATTAGGTCTAAACTTTAGTACGCCCATTTTTGATGGTGCCACTATTGATGAGATTAATGAACAGATTCAAAAGGCTGAGCTTCCGGAAAACGGACAAGTATATCTATACAATGGAGAAACAGGTGTGAAGTTTACGCAGCAGGCTACTGTTGGAGTTATTTATGTTATGAAACTCGGACATATGGTTGAAGATAAAATGCATGCGCGATCTATTGGGCCTTACTCACTAATAACGCAACAGCCGCTAGGTGGTAAAGCGCAGTTTGGTGGTCAGCGATTTGGAGAGATGGAGGTTTGGGCACTTGAAGCCTTTGGTGCAGCTAATATTTTGCAAGAAATACTAACCGTCAAATCTGATGACGTGGTTGGCCGCTCCAAAGCTTATGAGTCTATAGTGAAGGGTAATAGAATGCCTGATCCTAACTTGCCCGAATCATTCAATGTGCTTGTACATGAACTCAAAGGTCTTGGCCTTGATATTAGTTTTGATTAGTTTTAATTATTTTAAACATATTTCTATATGGCTTACAGAAATGAAACACCTGTAAAAAGCAATTTTTCGACAATAACAATAAGTTTGGCTTCTCCGGAAGATATTTTAAAAAACTCCAGAGGTGAAATTTTAAAACCAGAAACTATAAACTATCGCACTTATAAACCCGAGAGAGATGGTTTGTTTTGTGAAAGGATTTTCGGACCTGTTAAAGACTGGGAATGCCATTGTGGAAAATATAAGCGTATAAGATATAAGGGGATTGTTTGTGATAGATGTGGCGTTGAAGTTACCGAAAAGAAAGTCCGCCGCGAAAGAGCCGGACATATTGAATTGGTCGTGCCGGTTGCTCACATTTGGTTTTTTAAAACCTTGCCCAACAGAATAGGATATTTGCTGGGCTTGCCTTCTAAAAAGCTTGACCTGATTATCTATTATGAAAAGTATGTTGTGATTAACCCAGGTGTCAAAAGAAATGAAATTCCATTTATGGAATTTTTATCCGAAGATGAGTATTTTGATATTATGGATAGTTTGCCAAAGGATAATCAATTACTTGATGATAACGACCCTGATAAATTTATTGCTAAAATGGGTGGTGAAGCTTTGTATGAACTTCTGTCGCGCATAGACCTAAATGATCTGTCTTACGAACTCCGTACCAGAGCAGATAATGAAACTTCACAGCAAAGAAAAACAGACTTGTTGAAAAGACTTAAAGTTGTTGGTGAATTCAGAGAAGCTCAAAAAAGGAAGGAAAACAAACCGGAATGGATGGTGGTCAAGGTTGTACCTGTAATACCACCCGAATTGAGGCCAATAGTACCTTTGGATGGAGGCCGTTTTGCAACATCAGATCTTAACGAGTTATACAGAAGGGTCATTATAAGGAACAACAGGCTTAAGAGGCTTATTGAAATAAAAGCACCTGATGTAATTTTGCGTAATGAAAAAAGAATGCTGCAAGAGGCCGTAGATTCTCTTTTCGATAATTCCAGAAAAAGTAACTCTGTAAAAACTGAGGCTAACAGACCTCTTAAATCCTTAAGCGATAGCCTCAAGGGTAAGCAGGGGCGTTTCAGGCAAAATCTTTTAGGAAAAAGGGTGGACTATTCAGCGCGTTCTGTTATTGTAGTTGGACCCGAGCTTAAACTACATGAATGTGGTTTGCCAAAAGAAATGGCCTCAGAATTGTACAAGCCTTTTATTATTAGAAAGCTTCTTGAAAGAGGTATTGTTAAAACAGTAAAATCAGCGAAAAAAATTGTTGATAAAAAAGAACCCATTGTATGGGATATTCTGGAAAATGTGCTTAAAGGCCATCCCGTCTTACTTAACAGGGCTCCTACGCTTCATAGGTTAGGTATTCAGGCTTTTCAGCCTAAACTTATAGAAGGTAAGGCCATACAGTTACACCCTTTGGTATGTACAGCCTTTAATGCCGACTTTGATGGTGACCAAATGGCTGTCCATTTACCTCTTGGCAATGCAGCTATTCTTGAAGCTCAATTGCTTATGCTTGCCTCTCATAATACCCTTAACCCTGCTAATGGTGCGCCCATTTCTGTGCCTTCGCAGGATATGGTTTTGGGACTGTATTATATGACTAAAGGCAGACGAACTACTGAGATCCATAAAGTACGTGGAGAGGGACTTACTTTTTATGCCCCCGAAGAAGTTATCATTGCCTTTAATGAGGGGAAAGTAGATATGCATGCTTACGTGAATGTCAAAGTAGATATCTTTGACAAGGGTGAAATGCAAAGTAAAATGATTGAAACGACTGTTGGGCGTGTCCTGTTCAACCAGGTTGTGCCACAGTCTTATGGCTTTATTAATAAACTGCTTACTAAGAAAGCTTTAAGAGACCACATTGGCGAAATCCTCAAAAAAACAGATACGGCCACAACAGCAGACTTTCTGGATAATATAAAAGATTTGGGTTATAGAATGGCTTATGAAGGTGGTTTATCTTTTAAACTTTCCGACATTATGGTGCCTGAAGCTAAAGAAGAAATAATTAAAGATACTGAGGAAGAGGTGGAAACCATTATGGCTAACTACAATATGGGTATCATAACAAACACCGAAAGATACAATCAAATTATTGATGCCTGGACCCATGCAAACTCAAAATTAACGAATATCCTTATAAAACAAATTTCATCAGACCAAAATGGGTTTAATCCTGTTTTTATGATGTTGGATTCCGGTGCAAGGGGGTCAAAAGAACAAATCAGGCAGCTTTCAGGAATGAGGGGCTTGATGGCAAAACCTCAAAAATCGGCTTCTAAAGGCGGTGAAATTATCGAAAATCCCATCTTGTCGAACTTTAAAGAGGGGCTTTCTATTCTTGAGTATTTTATCTCTACTCACGGAGCGCGTAAGGGACTTGCTGATACTGCGCTAAAGACTGCTGATGCCGGTTACCTTACACGAAGGCTCGTAGATGTAGCTCAAGATGTTATTATCACTGAAGAAGATTGTAACACCTTGAGAGGTCTTAATATCGCAGCACTTAAAAAGCACGAAGAAACTGTCGAGTCTTTATATGAGCGTATATTAGGTCGCGTTACATTGCATGATGTTTACCATCCATTAACAGGCGACCTTATACTTAAAGCAGGCGAAGAGATTACAGAAACCCTGGCTCAAATTATTGAGGAATCTCCTCTCGAATCGCTTGAAATAAGGTCTGTTTTGACCTGTGAAACAACCAATGGCGTTTGTGCCAGATGTTATGGCCGAAACCTTGCCACTGGAGAAATGGTTCAGAAAGGGGAGTCTGTTGGTGTTATTGCTGCTCAGTCGATTGGAGAACCCGGAACTCAGTTAACATTACGTACCTTCCACGTAGGGGGTATCGCTTCCAATATTGCTACTGCTTCACGAATAGAAGCAAAGTATGATGGTATATTGTATATTGATGAGCTCCGCTCTGTTGAATATAAAGAAGATAAAAACAAAAAGCACGACGTTGTCATTGGTCGTTCAGCAGAGTTGCGTATAGTGGATAAAAACACCAAGATAACTCTTATGACCAACAACATTCCTTATGGTGCAAACTTGTATTTTAGAAATGAATCGGAAGTTAAAAAAGGGGATGTTATATGTGAGTGGGATCCATTTATTGCAGTAATCATTTCTGAGGTAGAGGGGAAGGTAGAATTTGAAAATATTATTGAGGGTATCACCTATAAAAACGAAACGGATGATGCGACAGGTTACTTCGAAAAAGTAATCATAGAAACCAAAGATAAAGCAAAAACACCACTTATTCGCATTTTATCGAAGGATGGCGAAGTGCTGAGGACTTACGACATTCCTGTAGGTGCGCATATTAAAGTGCAAGATAAGACCAGTGTTAAAGCTGGACAACAGCTGGTAAAAATACCAAGAGCTATTGGTAAAACTGGTGATATCACAGGTGGTTTGCCACGAGTAACAGAGCTGTTTGAAGCACGAAATCCCTCTGACCCTGCTATTGTGTCTGAGATTGATGGTATAGTATCGTTTGGTAAAAAAATTAAGCGTGGAAACAGAGAGGTTATTATTACTTCCAAAACTGGTGAAGAGAAAAAATATTTGATACCGGTAGCCCGCCAAATACTGGTTCAGGAAAATGATTTTGCTAAAGCAGGTATGCCGCTCTCAGAAGGAGCTATAACACCATCTGATATTCTTGCAATAAGTGGCGCAACTAAAGTTCAAGAATATATTGTTAATGAAGTGCAAGAAGTTTATAGAATGCAGGGGGTAAAAATTAACAATAAACACTTTGAAGTAATCGTACGCCAAATGATGCGTAAAGTTGAAATTATTGATGCTGGCGATACATCTTTCCTTGAAAAAGAACTTGTTAATAGATTCGATTTCCAGGCTGAAAACGATTACCTCTTTGATAAAAAAGTAGTTGTAGAAAAAGGTGATTCAGAAAACTTGAAAAATGGGCAAATAGTAAGCTTGCGGAAACTAAGAGATGAAAACTCTATGCTTAAACGTCAAGACAAAAAGCTTGTTGAAACAAGAGATGCAGTTCCTGCAACATCAAATCAGATTTTACAAGGTATTACCAGAGCTTCACTTCAAACCAAAAGCTTCATTTCAGCTGCTTCCTTCCAGGAAACCACAAAAGTCCTTACAGAAGCTGCTGTGAATGCTAAAGTTGATACGCTTAACGGACTTAAAGAAAATGTAATTGTTGGACATCTTATTCCTGCAGGGACGGGGCTTAGAGAATATGAGAATATTCAAGTATCCTCAAAAGAAGAACATGAAAAGCTTTTAGCTTCTAAAAACGAAATAATATAACACGCTATGGAAAATCAAAAAGGAAAACCCGGACAGGTTAATGTTGAACTCAGTGACGACGTTGCTGAAGGTACATATTCAAATTTAGCCATTATTACACATTCAAATGCAGAGTTTATTATTGATTTTATTCGTGCCATGCCAGGCGTCCCTAAAGCTAAAGTAAAGTCAAGAATTATTCTGACACCACAACATGCTAAAAGATTACTGATGGCATTGAAAGATAATATATCCAAGTTTGAATCCACGCATGGACCTATTAAAGAGGGCGAAGGCATGGGAGGCTCTATGCCACCCTTAAATTTTGGCAGTTCTGCCGGGCAAGCATAAAAATACATGTATTGTTCTTATCACATACCTGATACCACTCTTGTTTTATTAGTGGGGGTCAGGTTTTGTTTTATAACTATATTAGTGAAGTGATTTTTGTAAACCTGTTTACGCTATGACAATATTTTTTGCAATTTTGCATTAAATTAGAGATAGAAACTTTTTTGAACATGAAAAGACAAAGTGTTTTCTTTTGCAGGGGTTTAACAGCAGTTGTTTTCACTTTTATTCTTATATGCTTTGTCTCAACTGTTTTACAAGCACAGGACCTTAAAAAATTTACCTTAAAAGATGTTATTCTACTAGCGCAGGATAACTCTGTTGATGCACAAAGGGCTCAGCATAGGTACAAGGGGAACTATTGGCAGCATCGGTCTTTTAAAGCAGGATATTTGCCACAACTATCGCTTGATGCCTCAGTGCCTAACTTAAACCGTAGCATAGCACCAATTACTTTGCCAGACGGGAGTGATATTTTTATCAGGCGTAGCTTGGCTACATCTAATACCGCTTTGTCACTTTCGCAGGCCGTTGGTTTGACCGGTGGACGTATTTTTTTGAATTCCGGGTTGCAGCGTATTGATCTTATTGGAGATTCTATAACCACTTCATTTTCTTCAACGCCTATTAATATTGGTTTTAACCAGCCTTTGTTTGGCTTTAATGCTTACAAATGGGAGCGTAAAATAGAACCTTTGCGCTTTCAGGAAGCCGAAAGAAGATATATTGAAGATAATGAAGCCATAGCCTTAAGAGCTACAAATATCTTCTTTGATTTACTGAATGCTCAAATAAATATTGAAATAAATAAGACCAATTTTGTAAACAATGACACATTATATAAAATTGCGCTTGGTCGTTACAATATTGGTAAGATAGCAGAAAATGAGCTTCTTGAAATGGAGCTTAATTTTCTTAATGCACAGGCACGCTTAGAACAGAGTCGCATAGACTATCAGGGGGCTTTGTTTAGGTTCCGGTCGTATTTAGGCTTGCAAGATGCCGTAGAAATCTTTTTAGAACTCCCTTTAGAAACCTATGATATACAGATTAATGTGCAGGAAGCTATAGCAAAGGCGTTTCTTAACCGTCCTGATATTATTGAAAATCAAAGAAATTTACTTGAGGCTGAACGTGACCTTGACAAAGCTAAAGCAGACAATAGGTTTAATATTAACCTGTATGCATCCTATGGTTTGGCTCAGAGCGCAGAAAGTTTTGCCAACGTATATCAGGAACCCCTTGACCAGCAACAACTTCTTATTGGTATTCATGTGCCTATACTCGACTGGGGTGTTGCTAAAGGGCGTGTAAAAATGGCTGAATCGTATAGACAACTGGTCAAAACAAATGTTCAACAGGCTCTCATGGATTTTGAACAAGAGGTTTATTTAAAAACAATGCATTTTAATATGCTTAAAAAACAATTAGAGCTTGCTGCCAAAGCAGATACCATTGCAATGAAACGCTATGAGGTTACAAAACAACGCTTTTTGATTGGGCGTATTGACATTATTCCGCTCAATCTGGCACAAGAGGCTAAAGATTTAGCGGCTCAAAACTATATCAATGCTTTACGAAACTATTGGACTGCTTATTATGAAATGCGTCGTATGACACACTTTGATTTTGTCGAAAATAAAAACATATCACCTTCGATGAATTTTTAAACGAAAAATGCCCCACCGGCCTAGTGGGGCATTACACAACTAAAATTAAGCAACAAGAAAAAGCATGACAGCTTAACTCTTGAATTTTTTAATACCCTCCTATAGAAAGGGTATTAATGCAAAATATCTGATGTCGTTTGACACAACAAAAATATCCTACCTTTTATCAGACGAAAATATTTTTTAAAGTTGTTTTTTTTTCTTTACTTTCTAAAACCTCATCAATAAGTTCATTTTCGTAAAAGTATTCATTAAAAAATTATACTTTTGTAAAGTATTC
>PXBB01000008.1 GCA_003565735.1 Bacteroidales bacterium | reverse complement strand
TCTTACAACACCATTAACAATGTCGGACAATATGGTTTTTTCATTCAATCTACGGATGCACCAGCCGGCAACCCTTCACAACTATTCAACAATGCTGTTGGTGGTGGATTTACCAGTACAGGAACGGCGGCTAGTGGTATTTATGTAACCACATCTGAAAATATTGATATTTTTCACAACAGTATATACTGTGATGCCGCTTCAGGAAGAACATTTTATACTTTAGCTTCTGCTGCAGGCCTAAACGTCAAAAACAACTCCTTTGTTTATGGTGCCGGTGGCAGTGGTTATGCCATGTATATTACTGATGTGACAAGTATAGATGAAATAGACCATAACAACTATTACAGCAACGGGTCGAATTTTGTGTATTATGGCAGTGATGTAGCTGATTTGGCTACGCTTCAATCAATAAATACCCCTGCTAATAACGATGCCAACTCCGTATCCGGCGACCCTGTTTATACTGATATGCATTATCTGTTACCACTGGGTTCTACTCTAAATGATGCTGGTACTCCTATAGCCTGGATAACTGATGATATAACAGGAGCACCCAGAGACCCTGCCACACCAGATATTGGCGCTTATGAATTCACGCCCGTTACTGATGATCTGGCTTTGGTAAGTGCTGAACTTGTAAGAACCAGCGACTGCCTGAGTCATAACGACAGTGTTTATTTCACCATTTCCAATCTAATAGGTGCTGCTGTTGATTTTAGCACAGATCCATTAACTGCACATTGGAGTGTAGTAGGCCCTGTGAACTCATCAGGAACAATTGTACTTAACACAGGCACCTTGCCTCTTGGGGATGATTTGACCTTTGGTGGTGAAGGTGTGGACATGTCTTTACCCGGGGTATATGTTTTAAGTGCTTATATTGAGCAAAATGCCATGAACGCATTCCTGGGGAATGACACGCTTATAGATGCATTTACAATGGATGTGCCGGCTTATGTTTTTGAAGCCAGTCCTTCGCATACACTGGTCACCACAAGCACAGAAACTGTTGAACTCAGTGTCAGCTCAAACCTTTTCCCACCTGGTGCTTTTATGATAACAGAAGTGAGCCACTGGACAACAGCTACTAATACAGGTTCACCGAGTCCTTGGCCGGCATGGTTCCCGGTTGGTATAAACCATATCGAAATAACAGGTGTACCTAACTCTGATCTGGATGGCTATACCCTGGAGCAGTGGACAACAACAGCATTGATATCATCATATACTTTTGGTCCGGGCACTGTATTAAGTCCTGATGGTACGGCTACAATAAGAATCAGCGCGGGAACTATTGCAAACGACCCTGCCAACTATTATTATAATGGCAGACCGGATGCAGGAGGTTCTCTTGGTTCAGCTACTCCCGGAGGTAAAATATTAATTGACCCTAATGGAAATATAGTTGATGCTGTGGGTTATCCCGGATCCTCAACTTACACTTTCCCTGCCGCAGCTAATGTTGACCCTTCTCAGTTTGCGCTGACATGGGCACCGGGTGCTGCTAACGGTACAGCAGGCATACGCCTTGAAGGACCTTACACTGGTGATGACACAAACTGGATAGTGTCTTCAGCAACAAATACGCAGGACCCCAACTCGGTGAATGCAGGCGTGACTGTCCCTTCACCTGTAGCTCTTACAGGTTTTTCATGGACTTTAGACGGTGTGACTTTAAGCGATAACAATCCTGATACTATTGTAGGCCCTTGGACAGTTAATGGCATTTACAACTATGTGGCTACTTATAATCATGCTTGTGGAACGTTTACCGATACCGCTGTGGTGGAAGTATTTGTCCCTCAGTTTGATTTGGCTATTGTGGAGATTGTAACACCCTTTGAGGATGTTTGCTACACCGGCACTAATGATGTCAGCGTAAAGCTTACCAACCTGGGTATAGCACCGGTTAATACACCCTTTGATATTGCATATACCATAGATGGTGGCACGGCCGTAACAGAAATAGCCAATGTTGTTATTGACCCGGCTGATACTGTTGTTTACACCTTTACCAGTCCCATAAATTTTGCGATTACTGAGGATACAACATTCTACCTTAATATATACGTTGACCTTGCCGGAGATCCTTTCCAGGATAATGATACCATGGGCATAGAGCTGACGTTTTATTACGTGCCTCCGGATCCAATAGTATTTAATGACACGATTCAGTATGGAGAGACAGCCACGTTGATGGCACAGTCGCCCTATTATCTATACTGGTACGACTCGCCAACCAGTGATAATGCTTTGGATACAGGTGCCTATTTTACCACACCTGTACTCTATGCGACCACACCATACTATGTAGCTGCTTCTACGCAATTAGGCAGCTTTATGATTACTGAAGTTTGTCATTGGCGCACAGCTTCTACCGGTGCACCATCAGGTGGATGGCCGGCATGGATCCCCAGTTCAGACTATCTTGAAATCACAGGTACGCCGGGAGCCGACCTCAACGGTTATACGCTGGAACAGTGGAGTGCAACGGCTATAACCTCAACTTTCACCTTTAGCCCCGGTACTGTCTTAAGCCCGGATGGAACAGCTATTATTATTATTGGGTCAGGTAATGAAAATGACCCGGCAAACTATGTTTATAATGGAAACTCCGGTGGCAGTTTTTCCTCTGCAACAGTTGGTGGCAAAATATTAATTGACCCTGCAGGTAATATAGTAGATGCTGTGGGTTATCCGGGTAGCTCCAGTTATACTTTTCCAGCCGCTTCTGGTGTTACTTCTGCTGATTGGTCAGGAAATGTCCCGGCAGCAAATGGAACGGCAGGTATCCGCCTCGTAGGACCTTATACCAAAGATGCCACTAACTGGGTGGTTTCTTCTGCTACACATCCTCAAGACCCCGGCGATGTTAACCCTGGAGTTGACCCACCGATAGCCGGTTGTGAAAGTGACAGAATAGAGGTCTGGGCCGTTGTTGAAATAGTAGGCTGTTTACCACCTTCAGGTGTTATGGTTGACCATGTTGATGGCAACTCGGCAGATATCTCATGGACGCCGGCTTCAACAGAAACGGAATGGGAAATAGAGCTCGGTTTTGCCGGCTTTACGCCAACGGAAACTCCTACTCATACGGCCACTACCAGTCCATATACAACACTTACCGGCCTTGACGAACTGACAAGTTATGAATTCTATATCCGTGCTTTCTGCGACCCTGATCACAGCAGCTGGGTAGGCCCCTTTGCTTTCACAACAACATGTGATAATTGTGAAACTGTGGTTTACGACTTAGGTGTCATAGAAAGTGATTATGACTTTACCTCATTACCAGGTTTCTCTACTTGCCCGGGAAGTTTAAGCGTTACCATCCCTGCGGGTTACCAGATTTCCGCTGTTGATGTGGCTTATGATATGACTGCAGGCAGTGGTGCATGGCAGTCGGAGCAAAGGTCATGGCTGTACAGCCCGACACTTTCCGCAGGCGAACCTGCCGTAACTTCCGGAACAGGACCTAGTTCAGGTGGTACTACAAGCTATAGCCGTACAAACTTACCATATTTCAACGGTGGCACCGGTACTGTTGTGTTTGAGATGCACGCGGGCAGAACATGGGGTGGCTCAGCATGTGACCCCGGTTACAACTATGTTGAAAATAACACATGGGAGCTAACGGTTTATTATGAGCCCCTACCAATGTGTCCTGCGCCTTCTGCATTGGCAGCGCATAATATCACAGATGACGAAGCAGAACTCAGCTGGTTAGCTGGCGGCAGCGAAATGGCCTGGGATATTGAACTCGGCATAGCCGGATTTACACCTACAGGAATACCCACGGAAGCTAATGTGGGCAATCCTTATGTTTACACAGGCTTGGCATCAAGTACTACCTATGACTACTATGTGCGGGCATTCTGCGATCCCGACCATAGCAGCTGGGTAGGTCCCTACTCATTCACAACTGCATGTGCAGCCTTTGCTTTACCGTTTGAAGAAGATTTCACAGGCGTAGCTACCGACGATATTCCTAATTGCTGGACAGCCACACATCCTAACTGGAGTGTGCAAAATACCAGTCTGGCTGGTGGTACGGCTCCTGAAATGAGGCTTACATGGCAACCGGCTGCAACAGGTGAAATTGGTATTATGTCTCCATGGATAGATGCTTCTTCTGCTACATCGCTCTATCTTCAGTTTAGACATTTCCTAAACCACTTCTCAACACCTTACGATCTGGCTGTAGTTGTTTCTAACGACGGTTTTGCAACATACACACCTGTGTGGTTTACTTCACCAACAGCAAATATTCCTGCCGAAGAACTAGTGATCGACCTGACCGCTTATGCAGGTCAAACCATACAGATTGCATGGGTTTTAGTGGGAGATGTTTACGATATTAACAACTGGAATATTGACGATATTTTGGTCACCGAAACGAATCCATGTACAGCACCTGACTCTTTATTCGCTTCCAATATAACAGATACACAAGCTGATTTATCATGGACTCATGTTGGTTCCGAATGGGATATCGAACTTGGCTATGCAGGCTTTGTTCCTTCAGGAACACCTACAGCGGCTAATGTTACTAATAACCCATATACTTATGCCGGACTGACACCTAATACATCATACGACTTTTATGTCCGTGCTGTTTGTGGAACTGTTTATAGCGGATGGGAAGGCCCTTATACCTTCACTACTGATTGTGATGATTTCATGGATGTTTACCATCATGCTATTTGTGACGGTGAAATTTATAACTGGAGAGGCAATGATTATACAGTAGCCGGTGTGTATTACGACAGCTTGTTAAATGCTAACGGTTGCGATAGCGTTTATGTACTGCACTTAGACGTGAACCCTGTTTACGAATTAGTACACCAAGCAGCAATTTGCGATGGCGATGTTTACACATGGAGAGGTGCGGACTATAGTGTTGCAGGAACATATTACGACAACTTGCTCACAGCTGCCGGTTGTGATAGTGTCTATGTTCTTGAATTACACGTACACCCTCACTATGAGTTTGTACATCACGCATCTGTTTGTGATGGCGACTTGTATTCGTGGAGAGGCATGGATTATGCTGCTGCCGGTACTTACTATGATTCATTAACAACAGCCTTCGGTTGCGACAGTGTTTATGTACTACACTTAGATGTGAACCCTGTTTACGAATTTGTAAGCAGTGGAGAAATTTGCCCCGGTACAACATTTACATGGCGTGGCATGGGCTTTACTGATGCAGGTACTTACTACGACAGCTTGCAAACCGTTCATGGTTGTGATAGTGTTTATGTTATCAATTTGGTCCTTGGCGACTGCTGGACAGGTGCGCCACCGGTAATATCACTGGTACCCGGATCAGAAACAGAAACAACAGCACAAATTGAATGGTCATTGCTGGCAGAAGTCGAGTACTATATTGTTTGGGTACATGGCTTAGGCACAGATACTATTGATGCCTCTATGTTATCATTCCCATACACAATGAGCGGACTGAATATTGGTACATCATATAACGTAAGCGTGAGAGCTATTGGCCCTGCCGGTGCACTTTCGCCATGGTCTAATGTGGTTACCTTTACAACAACAATGGGCGGTTGGACAGGCGATGCTCCATTAGTAAGTCTTGTCGCAGCTTCTGAAACCGATGAAGGTGCAGAGATAGAGTGGACACCACTTGCCGGTGCAACTGAATACCGTATTTGGGTACAAGGTGTAGGTATTACCAATGTAAGTGCTGCGGCCATTACCATACCTTATACTATAACAGGTCTTTCAACAGCAACATCTTATAATGTGCTTGTAAGAGCCGTTGGCCCAATGGGTATGCTATCACCATGGTCAAATGTGGTTAACTTTACTACAACCGGATGGACTGGTGCTGCGCCTGTAGCTACTTTAGTTTCAGTTAGTGATAACGATGCTACTATTGATTGGACACTAATGCCAAGCGCTACTGATTACCGTGTTTGGGTATTTGGTCATAGCATAACAGATGTGGATGCTTCAACCATTTCTATGCCTTATACTGTTGCAGGATTATCCTCTAATACCAGTTATGATGTGCGTGTAAGGGCTATAGGTCCCGGTGGTGCTTTATCACCATGGTCTAATATGGTTAACTTCACCACTACAGGATGGACAGGCGCTGCTACAACAGTAAATGTTGTCTCTGTTGCGGATAATTCAGCTGATATAGACTGGACATTGTTGCCGGCTGCTCAAGAATACTTAATTTGGGTAATCGGACATAGTCTGGAAACTATAGATGCGGCCATACTGGCTTTCCCTTACACTATTACAGGATTAGCCACTCATACTTCTTATGATGTACGTGTCAGGGCTGTAGGTCCTGGTGGTGTTCTATCTCCATGGTCAGCAACAGTTAACTTTACCACAACAGGATGGACAGGTGCTGCTCCGGTTATTAGCCTTGTACTAGGCTCGGAAACTAATAATGGTGCAAGCATTGACTGGATGCCACTTTCAGGTGCTGATGATTATCTGATATGGATTTACGGTCATAGCATAACGACAGAAGATGCTTCAACTATTACCTTACCTTACGTCATCGCAGGTTTGAATCCAAATACAACCTATGATGTACGTGTAAGAGGTGTAGAACCCGGTGGTGCCTTCTCACCATGGTCTAATGTTGTAACATTTACAACCTCTGGTGCCAAAGGTGATGCCCTTACTGGTTTACTTGAAGTTGATGGCGTTGAAAAACCATTCGTATATCCTAACCCAAGTACCGGCAACTTTATGCTTATACTGCATGAGGAAGCTGATGTAACTGTCTTTGATGCCACCGGACGTGTAGTTTATAGTGAAAAACTTACGGATGGCACACATCAAATGCATCTGGAGCATTTAGCTAATGGTGTTTACTACATCAGAACTAAAGGCCAAACACACTTTGATAATATTAAAGTGGTTATACAGAAGTAACTAAGCTCTTTTAAAAATGCTTATAAACAAACAGCATTTTTAAATCATCCTAAAAGGCGGAATTTTATAAATTCCGCCTTTTTTTATTACCTTTGTTATCCGGTATTATTGACTTTTTTAACAATACAGCAACTTTTGAATCAATACGTTTAAAACAATGACACGTGAAAGGGCTTTTGAACTTCTCAACACTTATATTAAAAATGAAAAATTGTTGTTTCATAGTATAGCTACAGAAGCTGTAATGAAAGCTTTGGCAAAGCATTTTGGCGAAGATGAAACGAAATGGGCTATGGCCGGTTTGCTACACGACCTGGATGCTGAATTAACACAGGATACATTCGAAAAGCACGGGCTGGTCACTGTTGAAATTTTAGGCAAGGAAGATATAGAACCGGAAATTTGCGAAGCCATTAAAAGGCATAATGAATATGCAAGCAAAGCTAAAAGAGAAACCATGTTTCATCACGCATTGGCAGCAGGAGAAACAATCACCGGACTTATATACGCGACAGCTCTGGTGTATCCGGATAAGAAAATAGCGTATGTTAAACCCAAATCGATTATTAAAAGAATGAAGCAAAAAGCATTTGCAGCCTCTGTTGACAGAAGCATAATTATGGAGTGTGAAAAAATGGGGTTAACTCTGCCTGTATTTACTGAAATATGCCTCAATGCTATGAAAGAAGTAGGTCATGAGATTGGTTTGTGAATGTTTTGTAAACGCCTTTTGTAATTTAAAAAAACCTGTGAAAAATATAAAAGTGTCCATTATTGGCTCCGGGAATGTAGCAACAAATATAGCGGCAGCACTATTTGCAGAGGGTGTTGAAATTGCTCAGGTTTATAGCCGAAATTACGATAATGCATTGTTGCTGGCCAAGCAGGTGAATGCCCGGGCAATTCAACAAATATCTTCATTAGAAAATACCGGAGACCTTTACATTTTGGCCGTGACCGATAATGTTTTGCAGGATATTATTGAACAATTTCCCGCAGTAAACGGGCTCGTAGTACATACCTCAGGCTCGGTATCTATGAGTGTTTTGAAAAAATTCAAACGTTATGGTGTGTTGTATCCTTTGCAAACATTTTCTAAAAAAAGAAAAGCAGCTTTTTTAAACATACCTCTGTTGATTGAAGCTTCATCAGCTTCTGAAGAAAGCTTTTTAAAAGATGTTGCAGGGCACCTATCTTCCAAAGTTTATAGTGCTGACTCAGAAAGGCGACTGAATGTGCATTTGGCTGCTGTTTTTGCCTGCAACTTTGCCAATCATATGTATGTTGTAGCAGAAAAAATATTGGCCGATTCAGGAATAAATTTTGACTTTATGCACCCCTTAATTCTGGAAACAGCATCCAAAGCCACAGCAATGTCGCCCCGCGATGCTCAAACCGGGCCTGCTTTCCGGGGTGAAAATGCCATACTCGAAAAACACTTGAGCTTACTTGAAAACTTTGATACATTGAAAGATATATATATTAAAATAAGTAATCATATTTTGCTGGAAAAGGAACAATAAAATGACGAAAAGCTTAAAAAACTACAAACAAAAATTGCTTAAAATAAGCACCATTTTTTTGGACATTGATGGCGTACTAACAGATGGCTCAGTGATAATTGCCAGTGATGGTGAACAATTGCGCAATATGCATGTTAAAGATGGTTATGCCTTGCAGTTGGCCGTTAAAAAGGGATACCGTATAGTTATTATTTCAGGAGGACGGTCAAGCTTGATGCCCAAACGCTTCGAATATCTTGGCATTACTGATGTTTTTTTAGGCGTTGACAATAAAATAAATTGCTTCAGGAAATTTATGGAAGAAAACAATATTACACAAGAACAAACGCTTTATATGGGCGATGATATTCCTGATATCGAAGTGATGAAAAATGTTGCAATAGCTTGCTGCCCTGCCGATGCTGCTGAGGAAGTGAAATCGGTGGCACATTATATCTCACACCTGCCCGGTGGCAAAGCATGTGTGCGCGATATTATTGAACAAATAATGAAAGTACAGGGCAAATGGTTTGACCAAGATGCTATTTGCTGGTAAGAAAACTATTAAGATATTATATTTATGACAGACTTACTATCAATAAAGGATGCAAGTATTTGGGCAAGTGACTATTTGAATAAAAATGTTACTTCCTCCAATATATCATACCTAATTCAATACGGAAGGATTAAAAAGTACGGAGATAATGGGAATATTAGGGTTTGCCGCCATGAACTTATAGAATACTATATGAGTTTTAAGGGTAGTCGAGAAATTGACTGGAGAGAAAAACTTGGTGACGATTTAAACTGGACTTTATCTTTTGATAATTTAAAAGAGAAAGATACAACAAAGCATGTTCACAGACTACATCCATACAAAGGGAAATTTATTCCACAACTTGTTGAATACTTCCTTGATGAGCATATCGATGATTTTAAAAAACAAAGCTATTTTGGAAAAGGAGATATTGTTTATGACCCATTTTGCGGAAGTGGCACAACACTAATACAAGCAAATGAGTTAGGTATACACGCAATAGGAACAGATATCTCTGCTTTTAATTCATTAATTACAAATGTAAAAACAAGCAAGTGTGATTTTTTTGATTTACATAATGAAATAAAACGTATTACTTCTGCTCTCAAACAATACATTTATCAATCAAATAACTTACAATTTGAAAATGAATTGCTTGAAAAACTAAAAGTATTTAACAATAAGTATTTTCCTTCTCCAGAATTCAAAATTAAAGTTAGAAAAGGAGAAATTGACGAAAAAAAATATTGTTTACAAAAGGAAAAACAGTTTTTGCAAATATTCAACCAATTAGTTGACAAATATGAAATACAAATAAAACAAGCCTCTTCTCAACGCTTCTTAGAAAAATGGTTTTTGCAACCGATAAAAAATGAAATTGATTTTGTATATAAGAGACTTAATGAGGTTGAGAATCCTCAAACAAAAAAAGTTTTAACAATAATTTTAAGCAGAACGGTACGTTCATGCAGAGCTACAACGCATGCTGACTTAGCAACATTAAAAGAGCCAGTTACAACAACCTATTACTGCCGTAAACATGGAAAAATTTGCAAACCAATTTTTTCAATTCTATCATGGTGGGAAAGATACAGTAAAGATACATTAGTAAGATTATCCGAGTTCAACAAATACCGAACTAATACTTATCAAATATGTCTTCTTGGAGATGCCAGACAGATTAACTTATTTTCTGAACTTGATAAAGTAAATAAAGACTTTGGAAAAATAGTTAGAAAAAAAGGCATAAAAGGCATTTTTTCAAGTCCTCCTTATGTAGGTTTAATAAACTATCACGAGCAACATGCGTATTCATACGATTTGTTTGGCTTCAAAAGAAATGACCAGTTAGAAATTGGACCTCTCTTCAAAGGGCAAGGGCTTCAAGCAAGAAAATCATATATTAATGCAATTGCTGATGTGTTAAATAATGGCAAAAATTACTTAATAGAAGATTATAACATCTTTCTTGTCGCTAATGATAAATATAATATGTATCCCCAAATAGCTGACTTGGCAAATATGAAAATAGTAAACCAATTCAAACGCCCAGTTTTAAACAGGACAGAGAAAGACAAGGGAGCTTATTCAGAAATAATTTTTCACTTAAAATCAAAGTAATGAAACCATTAACCAAACAAGTATTAGCAATTGAAGAAACAATACGAAAAAGTTTAAGGAAGAAATTTCAAACTTATAATCCCGAAACAAAGGTAATGCCATTCCATTACCGCCTATTAGGCAAAGATAGAATGGCGTTGTTTTCATTTATTCATTCATTGAACACAACATTTGGTACATCAATCTTTGAGCCCGTTGCTGAAACATTATCTAAAACAAATTTTATCAACTCCAAGAAACAATATGTTGCAGGTAACAAAATAAGTGAAAAAGCACAGACTGAAATTCAACATATTATCAATGATTTAACAACGGGTGTTAATCCAGACAAAGAAACAGAAATTGAAAGAATTAGGAAAGTTGCCCGACAAGGGAAAATGAATATATTAAGAACTGTAAAAATTGATTTGTTTGTTGAATCAAAAAATGGTGATATTCATTTATTTGATTTAAAAACAGCAAAACCTAACATCAGCAACTTTAAAGATTTTAAGCGTACTTTGCTAGAATGGTGTGCCATTGTTTTAGCCGAAAATCCAAAGGCAAATATCAACACCTATATTGCAATACCTTATAACCCATATGAACCAAAGCCCTATGAAAGATGGACATTGAAAGGTATGTTAGATTTAGAAAAGGAACTAAAAGTTGCTGAAGAATTTTGGAATTTTTTAGGAGGAAATGGTGCTTATCAAGAACTTTTGGATTGTTTCGAGCGTGTGGGCTTAGAATTAAGACCAGAGATAGATGATTATTTTTCAAAATTTATAAAAATTTGATTTGAAAAAACGAAAATTGAAACACTCAAAATTTAATAACCCTTGCCACACAACAAATAAATACAAAATCAGTTTTTTTAATAAACCTCTTTAATATGAGAACTTTCATTTTTACCTTTTTCTTTATCTTAATGCTTAGTGCAGTGTCTTTCATGTCCTGCGATAAAGTTGAAGAACCCTACATGAATGTAGCTACTGTAGTTGACACCGTTATTTGCCCCCTACCTCAGTTTGACACTTTTACACCTACTAGGAAAGTGCTTTTGGAGGAATTTACCGGACATAAGTGTCCGAACTGTCCGGGAGCCTCTGCACTTGCTGCTCAGCTGGAAGATCAATATCAGGGACAGTTGGTTTTGAAGGCTATTCATTCAGGTTATTTTGCAATACCTGATAATGATGGTCTTTTTACTACCGATTTTACAACAGATGCCGGAGATGCTATAGCAAGCAATTTTGGAATTGTGCTAAATCCGGTTGGAATGGTAAACAGAATGCCTTATAACGGTAATGTCGTTTTAAACCCCGGAGATTGGGTGTCGGCAATAGATGATATTATTAACCAGCCACCTCAAATTTATATTCAGCTCCAGGCCATTGAAGCAGCTGATGGAGAAGGAGACATCTGCATACATGCCAAAACGCATTTTCTCGAAACGCTCAATGGCAACTACTACCTCGTCATAACCATTACTGAAAACAATATTACAGCAGCCCAAAAAACCAATGACCCGAATTACCCTGACGGAGAAATACCGGATTATTCGCACAATCATGTGTTGAGACATGCTGTTAATGGGCCGTGGGGCGTAGAAATTTCAGCAGGAAATGTAGAGGCAGGTACAACTTTTATAAACTCTTATCAAATTTCACCTAAAGATGCTTGGGATATAGCCAACTGCAAGATTGTAGCCTATGTATATAATTGTTCCGAAGAAATTGTTCAGGTGCAGGAAATAGATTTAATGCCTTAAAAACCATCCGCTGAAACTAAAACGTAAACACATGACAACAATATCAAAGCTTTTTAACATAACTTATCCTATAGTTCAGGGAGGTATGATTTGGTGCAGTGGCTGGCGGTTGGCTTCGGCTGTCAGCAATGCCGGAGGGCTGGGACTTATAGGCTCCGGTTCAATGACGCCGGATGTGCTTACAGAGCATATCAGAAAATGCCGTGAGGCCACATCAAAACCTTTTGGGGTAAACATCCCATTGTTGTTTTCTTATGCTGAGACATTTGTAAAAATATGCATAGCCGAAAAAGTACCTGTTGTTTTTACTTCTGCCGGAAACCCTGTCCGTTGGACTGCTACTATGAAAGATAATGGTATAAACGTAGCGCATGTGGTAGCCAATGAAAAGGGTGCCCGTAAATGCGTTGAAGCAGGCGTTGATGCTATTGTTGTAGAAGGCTTTGAGGCAGGCGGTCATAACGGTAAAGAAGAAACCACAACCATGGTTCTCGTGCCTCTCATCAGACAGCAAACAGAGCTGCCTTTAATTGCTGCCGGTGGTATCGGTTCGGGGCAGGCCATGCTGGCAGCTTTTGCCCTTGGCGCTGATGGGGTGCAAATTGGAAGCCTTTTTGCAGCGGCAGAAGAGTCATCAGCGCATCCACACTTTAAACAAAAAATAATGGAAGCACGTGAAGGCGATACTTTTTTGTGTATGAAAAAATTGGTACCCGTAAGGTTGCTCAATAATCATTTTTATCAGGAGGTTCAAAAACTTGAACAACAAGGGGCGCCAGCCGAGAAAATTTCTGCACTGCTTGGCCGTGGCAGAGCACGCAAAGGTATGTTCGAAGGAGATATTGATGAAGGTGAACTTGAAATAGGTCAGGTTGCCGCTGCTATCCAACAAATAAAGCCGGTCCAAAATATTATTGATACTTTGATACAGGACTTTTTAGCCGGTAAAAATAAATTGTCCGGCATTTCTTTCTAAGCTGTATGACTCATGCTTTCCCTAAAAAGCTATGGGTAGGTTAAACAGGATCTACATCAATGTTTATTTTTATTGATTTGAAATGCTGATTTTTATTAAGTGCGCTTACTTCTTTTTTTACAATATCTCTGACTGTAGTAACAGGAAGCTTTTTGTCAACTTTAAGAAGTATGTTTTTAATGAATTCATTTTTAACTTTGCTCACATGAGGGTATTCGGGACCAAGAATTTTTTTGGGAAAATGCCTGCGTAATTCAAATGCAAATTTATCGGCTCCTTTGCTAAGAGTAGTAGCATTGCGATGTTTTAAGGTGAAAACAATAAGCCGGCAAAATGGCGGATACAAAAAGCGTTTCCTTTCCTGCAATTGTTGGTCGTAAAACATTTTGATGTCATTGTTGCGTATGCATTTGATGACAAAATGGTTGGGGTTATATGTTTGCAATAAGACTTTTCCTCTTTGTTTTTTTCGTCCTGTACGCCCGCATACTTGTGTGAGCATTTGAAAAGCCTTTTCAAAAGACCTGAAGTCGGGAAAGTGTAAAATATTATCTGCATTGAGAATCCCTACCAAACCTACATTGTCAAAGTCGATGCCTTTACTTACCATTTGCGTTCCAACAAGTATGTCGATTTTTTTATTTTGAAAATCATTTATCAAATTCTGAAAAGCATGTTTGGTTCTTGTAGTATCGTAGTCCATTCTGCCGATAACCGCATGGGGAAAAAAGATTTTCAATTCATCTTCAACTCTTTGGGTGCCATAGCTTTTCATTTTAACATGCTCAGATTTACATGCCGGGCATTTGTCGGGTATTTTAGTATGGTAGCCACAGTAGTGGCATCGCAATTGGTTGAACTTTTTGTGATATGTAAGTGTGACATCACAGTATTTACAATATGGAATATAGCTGCACTTTTGACATTCAAGCCATAGAGCAAACCCTCTGCGGTTTTGAAAAAGTATAAGCTGCTCTTTCTTTTCGAGGCATTTTTGAATATTTTCGAGAAGTTGAGGCGAGAAAAATGATTTCATCATACGTTTTTTGTGCAAATCTTTTAGGTCGGCCAGCAATATTTCCGGCAGCGAAAAATTGCCATATCTTTTTAAAAGATCAACTTTTTCAAAACGTTTAGTCAGACAGTTAAAATAGCTTTCTACCGAGGGAGTGGCTGTGCCCATAAGCACCTTGCAGTCGTGTAGCTGCTGCAGATAAAGGGCTGTGTCTCTGGCATGGTAGCGCGGAGGATTGTGCTGTTTATAACTGGCCTCTTGTTCTTCATCAATAATAATTAACCCCAGATTTTCGTAGGGTAAAAAAAGTGAGGAACGCGCACCCAGTATAATTTTGTACTTTTTTTCGGACTGGTTGGTTGAATGGTTTAAAACGGCATGCCAGATTTCAACACGCTCGCTGCTGCTAAACTTCGAGTGATATACACCCACATCATTGCCAAAATAACGCCTTAAGCGGTTTATCATTTGCGTGGTTAATGCTATTTCGGGTATTAGAAAAAGTACCTGAAGACCTTTTGCTATAGTCTCTTCAATAAGTTTGACGTATATCTCTGTTTTACCACTGGAGGTTACACCGTGTAGAAGGACCACATTATGTGTTTGCATCTTCTTTTTGATGTCTTTAAGAGCGGTTTCTTGCAATTCATTAAGTGTTAAAGAATCAACCAGCGGTTTGTCATAGCTTTCCAGTCGCGAAACCTCCATGCTTTGCTGTTTAAAGATCCCTTTACGTATCATAACATCTATTATGGCCGATGTCTTGCCCGATTTTTGCCGGAGTTCACTTTTTTTTATGGGCATCAATAAATTTTGTGAAGATTTGGTAAGCAATTGATGCGCCATTAAAACACCAAGTTGTGCAGGTGCTTTTTTGTGTAGTACATTATAGAGGTCTATGAGCTTTTTTTCTTCCTGATATACGGTTGATAACTGAACAAATGCCTCTTTTTTGGGCTTGTATTTTTCCTGAACTTCTTCCTCAAGAAGCACGACGCCTTTGTCTATAAGGTTTTTTACAGCAGGTATGATTTTTAATTGTTCGAGTATTTTGGAAACCTCTGTTAATGAAAGCACATGGTTGATGGTAAGAGCTTCATAAATAAGAAATTCTTTATCCGATAGCAGGGAAAGGTCTTGATTGAAATCGGGATTTAAAACAATTTTGGATTCACTGGCTAGCTTAAAAGCAGCAGGTAGCGCTGCCTGCATAACTTCTCCCAGGCTACAGCAATAATAATGTGAAATCCATTCCCATAGCTTGATTTGTTTTTCTACAACAATTGGCTGAAAATCTAACAGCGATAGCACATATTTGACCGTATAGGCTTCAGGTGCTTTATGATGTAAGTTATATACAAGCGCCGTGTAAATCTTTTTACGTCCGAATTGAACCACCACTCTTTTACCGATACTTATATCATCTTGCAATACCCTGGGTACTCTGTAAGTAAAAGTGCCTTCAAGCGGCAGTGGTAATATGACGTCTGCAAAAAGGGTTTGAGGAGTCATAAGCATCAGTTTCCAAAACAAATATCAACGCCGCGCGCTGTATGTACCAGGTTCGAATCGGGGTTGACGTAATTGTACTTGTCAATAGCTTCGCTGATAGGAACTGAGATGACATCAGGGTGCTTGTAGGCTACCATTTTGCCAAACTCATTTTTGAGAACCATCTCAAAAGCCTTAACCCCAAACTGAGTGGCTAAAATTCTATCATTAGCTGTTGGGGTGCCACCTCTTTGCAGGTGTCCTAAAACAGTTTCGCGCATTTCTGCCTTGAGGCCTGCCTCCTTGAGTTCATGCATCAAATGGTAAGCTATGCCTCCCAGTCTTTTTTTACGTTCCCCTTTATCATTAAAATCGTCCTGATAAACAACATCACCGTTTATACTTTTAGCGCCTTCGGCAACGACAATATTGGCAAAGCCTTTACCTTTGCTGAATCGTTGATTTATACGAGCGACAACTTTTTTGGGATTATATGGAATTTCAGGAATAAGACATACTTCGGCACCGGCTGCTATCGATGCATGCAATGCTATCCATCCGGCATACCGACCCATGACTTCTAAAATAAGCACCCTGTTATGGCTGGCTGCTGTTGTTACAAGTTTATCTACTGCTTCAGTAGCTATTTGAACAGCCGTTTGAAAGCCAAAAGTAAAATCCGTACCCGATAAGTCGTTATCAATGGTTTTAGGAACGCCTATGATGCGACATCCTTTTTCGAATAACTTTTGTGATATGCGCTGAGAACCATCGCCACCAATATTAATGACAGCATCAATTTGCAATTGATCAAGCTTTTGTAACAACTTATCAGACATATCAACAGTGTGCCATGTCCCATCTTTTTCTTTAACAGGCCATGCAAAAGGGCCGCCGGTGTTTGTCGTGCCAATAATAGTGCCCCCTCGTACATGAATACCCGCAACAGTTTGATTGTCAAGGATTTTTACTTCTGTAGGATTTTTCAATATCCCATCAAATGCCTGAATGCTGCCTAAAACTTCCCATCCCCCTTCTTGTGAGGCACGTTTCACGATAGCTCTTAAAACTGCATTTAAGCCGGGGCAGTCGCCGCCTCCTGTCAAAACCAACACTCTTTTCATACACTTAGTCCTTTCTTGTTATTAATGCAAAGTTATCAAATAAATTTTGTTTTTATGTGCTATCCTTTACAATGATATGAGCAAATTTGTATATGGTGTGCTTAACCATGACAAGCTACTGCTATGCTTACAGTGCTCATATTTGCGCTTCCCGTTTCTAAAATACACTTCAGTCCTTCGTTACGCAAAGCACTTACGTATTTAAGGTATGAAAAAAAAATATCAGTTCAAAAATGAATAAATTATTGCATGTAAATTTGTTAAATCAAAAATAAATATTACTTTTGCACTCCGATTTTGGAATAATTTTTTTAAGAGAAAAACATACAAAGCATGGATACATTAAGTTATAAGACGGTTTCGGCAAATAAAGAAACGGTAGTAAAAGACTGGCTCCTTGTTGACGCCGAGAATGAAATTTTAGGCCGTTTAGCGTCCAAGGTGGCTAAGCTATTAAGAGGGAAGCACAAACCCAATTTTACGCCTCATGTTGATTGTGGCGATAATATCATAATTATAAATGCTGAAAAAGTCAGGCTTAGCGGCAATAAAAAAGACCAGAAAGAGTATATGCGCCACACAGGTTATCCCGGCGGACAGCGTATAAAAACATTTGAACAAGTTCTGGCAACTAAACCAACTTTTATAATTGAAAATGCTGTGAGGGGTATGCTGCCTAAGAACAGACTGGGGCGTGATTTATTCAGAAACCTGTTTGTTTATACCGGCACCACACATCCACACGAAGCCCAACAACCAAAGAAAACTAATTTAAAATCAATTAAATAATAAAATGGACCTTATTAATACAATTGGAAGAAGAAAGACTGCAGTTGCCAGAATATACATGAAACCTGGCAATGGGCAAGTAGTAATCAACAAAAAGGATCTTCAAAACTATTTCCCTTTACCCACATTGCAGTATCTTGTAAACCAACCTTTCAGCATAACTGAGACGGTAGGTCAGTATGATTTAAAAGTAAACCTTAATGGCGGTGGTATAAAAGGACAAGCCGAAGCCCTAAGGCTTGCTATATCACGAGCACTTTGCAAAGTGGATCCGGAATACCGTAAGTTGTTAAAACCCAAAGGTTTGTTGCGCAGAGACCCACGAATGGTAGAAAGAAAGAAAGCCGGTCAACCAAAAGCAAGAAAAAAATTCCAATTCAGCAAACGTTAAAACATTGCACTGTTTAAATTAATTAATACTTTATGACAAAGACAAACTATAATGAGCTATTAGAAGCAGGTGTACACTTCGGACATCTAAAGAGAAAATGGAATCCTAACATGGCGCCCTATATTTTTATGGAGCGCAATGGTATTCATATCATTGATTTGAACAAAACCTTGGCAAAACTCGAAGAAGCATCTAAAGCAATTAGACAAATAGCCAAGTCGGGAAGAAAAATTCTTTTTGTGGCTACCAAAAAGCAAGCTAAAGATACAGTTAGTGAACTGGTCAAAAGAGTAAATATGCCATACATGACCGAAAGGTGGCCGGGTGGTATGCTTACAAATTTTGCTACAATTAGAAAAGCCGTTAAAAAAATAGCCCATATTGAAAAAATGGAAAAAGACGGCACTTTTGATAATATGGCTAAAAGGGAAAGATTGCAGGTGATGAGAGAAAAAGCCAAGCTTGAAAAAGATTTTGGCAGTATTGTTGACCTTAACAGGTTGCCGGCAGCTGTTTTCATTGTTGATATTAATTATGAACATATTGCCGTAGCAGAGGCCCGCAAATTGAACATTCCTACTTTTGCTATTGTTGATACAAATTCTAACCCCAACGAAGTTGATTTCGCTATACCTGCTAATGATGATGCTTCTAAGTCAATTGGCCTTATTGTTTCACAAATTGTGAATGCCATCGAAGAGGGTGTTTCAGAAAGGAAAATTGAAAAAGATAAGCAAGCAACGGAGGAAGAAGAAGAGAGAATTGAAAAAGAAAAAAACCAGGCTAAATTGCAATCGCTTGAAGGTCTTGAGGAGGAAGATGAAAATAATAAAGAGTCCAAGAAAACCTTAAAAAAGCTGAAATCAGATAAAGAAGAGGAAGCACAAACCATTAAAAAATCGACTAAAACCACAGGGAAAAAATTAGCTTCCAAGAAGAAATAATAAATAGAAAAATTCAATTAAATAAAAAGATGACAAAAATAACTGCAAGTGACGTTAACAAGTTAAGACAAATGACAGGTGCCGGCATGATGGATTGTAAAAAGGCACTCGTTGAGTCGGAAGGAGATTTTGACAAAGCTATTGAAAACCTTCGTAAAAAAGGGCAAAAACTAGCCAGCAAAAGAGCTGACAGAGACGCTAATGAGGGTTATGTTCTTGCTAAGACATCACCATGCCACAAGTTTGCAGCCATTATTATGATGAACTGTGAAACAGATTTTGTGGCCAAAAATCAAGAGTTTATTGATTTTGCCAATAATGTGACTGAGCAAGCTTTAAAAGAAAAAATTGCTGATAAAGAACAAATAACAAGCCTTAGTATTAATGGTAGAACCGTTTCGGAACATATCACCGATTTGATTGGTAAAATTGGAGAAAAAATTGAAATCTCTCACTACCACCTTATTGAAGCACCTTACTGTGAAGCATACAACCATCATGGTAACAAAATTGCCTCAGCAGTAGCATTTAATAAGAGCGATGCAGATAACATTCAGGAAGTGGGTAAAAATATTGCCATGCAGATTGCTGCCATGAATCCTGTTGCTGTTGATAAAGATGATGTGCCACAAGAAGTTGTCGAACGTGAAATTGAAATAGGCAAAGAGCAAGCACGTGAAGAAGGTAAACCGGAACACATCATTCAAAAGATTGCTGAAGGTAAACTTGAAAAGTTTTACAAAGATAATACGCTTTTAAATCAAGATTATATCAAAGAAGCCAAACAAAGTGTTAAAGCATATCTGGCTCAAGCGCATAAAGATTTGACCGTAACTGCTTTCAAAAGACTGGAGTTGGGAGCCTAAATACTTTTTGTATTTACAGAAGATTGTTAAGATTATAAAAGGAAAGCCCGAAGGAGCTTTCCTTTTTTTTTTTATTGCTGTAGTTTCCTGTTTTGTGCCATGGGACACCCTGTTTAAGAATTAATACCCCTTTTTATGTTGATTCCCTTGAGAATTAGGATTATATAGCTGCTTAACAAAAAATAAAAAATAACAGAATGATAATCAAATAGTCCGTTAGGACTTTAATGTCCATAAAAGCATTAGTGAAAATTCTGTTTTGTCCGTTAGGACATTAACAAGTATTATAAAAATATACTGATTGTTGAGAAATTGTGTGTTTGGTTTAGAGGCTGTCTCAAAACTCTTATTTAGGATTTTCACCGACATCTTTTCCCCACCCTAAAGGGTGGATGTCGCTGAAAATCAGCACACCCTTAAGGTTCCGATAACTATCGAAAGGGGCAATGATGATTTTCAGCAAACGACAGTTTTGAGACAGCCTCATAGTATAGTCTTAAGTTCTTTTTTTTATGCACATTGAAGCCCTAACGGGCTAATGAATACAGGAAATGCTGAAAGTGCATGCATAATATATAAAACAAGAAAATATTTAATTTTAATGACATGTTTTATCCCATAGGACATCCAAAATTGAAATATAACTTACTCAATATCAATAGGGGTTAATTGGAGCAACTATATGCTGCACAAGATAGGAAAGAGGCCGGTATATCCACGATTATTTGCCAAATATGTTCTGCTACAGTAAGCTGAATGGTTTCAGTTTGTATTCCGAAAAAACTTACCAGGAAACACGTAATCTTTGTATTTTTTAGTATGCAAGATCACATTGCAAAGTTTTTATGCTGCTTTTTTTTATTTTCAATAGTT
>PXBB01000138.1 GCA_003565735.1 Bacteroidales bacterium | reverse complement strand
CTGTAATTTTGACAGCAGGTTGTGCCAAGTACCGTTACAACAAATTGCCTCTGGGCGATATTGGTGGCATTCCACGCGTCTTGGATGCAGGGCAGTGTAACGACTCTTATTCTCTGGCAGTAATTGCCTTAAAACTTAAAGAGGTCTTTGAACTCAACGACATCAACGAGCTTCCGATAGCTTACAATATTGCATGGTACGAACAAAAGGCCGTTATCGTGCTTTTGGCTCTTTTATACCTGGGTGTAAAAAACATTCATCTCGGGCCAACGCTACCGGCATTCTTATCGCCGAATGTGGCAAGTATTTTGGTCGAAAAGTTTGGCATTACACCCGTCGGGACGGTAGATGAGGATATGAAGATTTTTCTGAACTAATATTTTATGTATGACGCTGCCTCAAAATATCAAAAGCTGTTACGCTGACAAAAAAACTTTGATGGCATCCGACAGCAGATTCTTTGTCTTCACTGCATTTTTTTAAGAAGGCAAAAAATGATACTTTTGAGGCAGCGTCTCTTTTAACAATTAAAAACATCAGACATGATACATCAGGAATTTAAAAAAGGTAAAACTTTTAGGTTTAACGACGAAGTGTCTTACGCCAATGGTTCTATTGTCAGCAAAATAATTCTGAAGAAAAAAACCGGCAACGTCACTTTGTTTTCATTTGACAAAGGTCAAAACCTCAGCGAGCATACGGCGCCATTCGATGCCTTGGTACAAGTGATTGAGGGAACAGCTGAAATTACAATCGCTGAAGCTTCTTACACCTTAATAGAAGGAGACAGCATTATCATGCCGGCACATATACCACATGCTGTTAATGCTGTTGAAAAATTTAAAATGATATTAACTATGATTAAGAGTGCTGATGGGTAAACCACCGTCTTTTATTCAGTGCTGTCAATAATTTCCTCTTTCTGGTCGGTAACTTTACCAACCATTCTGAACACGTTGGGACTGTTGGGAGCATTTGACATGATGGTAACCGTACGGCTGATGTTATGCACACGTGGGGGCACCCGAAATTGAACTTTTACAGTGCCTGATTCACCGGGCATGATAGGCTCTTTAGGCCAATCGATTACACGCGTTCCGCAGCATGCTCTGACATTCGAAAGCACCAAAGGTTCCGTTCCGTTATTAGAAAATTCTACATCAACTTTGGCATCCGGCAATTCGTTAATGTATAAAGTGCCAAAATCATGGCGCTCTTTATCAAACTTGAGGGAAGGCCCGTCCACCTGATGTTGTGATGTGGCAGTACTTAATGATGCAATCATAAAGAAAACTGCTGCTGTTAAATATTTTATCGTTTTCATAATAAAAAAACTTTAATAGGTTAAACACATCGCAAAAGTAACAAAAAAAATGCCATATACATTATTCTGCATAATTTTTTAAAATTAACTTAATCCGGGTCAAAAATATATCTGATTATGAAGCCAAAATAATCGCCATGGAGTTCGGTGTACACACGATGCTCGCGCAATTGCGCATCTTTGTACTGTATGCGTGTCTGGTACATCGGGTAAAAATACATATTGTACGTGGGCCCAAAGTAAAAATACCCTGATGATTCGGTACGCCATTCAAAGCCTACATTAACCACTAAAGAAGTTGACACCCAGCGCCTTTTAAGCGAAAGCTGTTCAATAGGGGTGTTGCGCGAAAACAAATTGGTGGGTAAAAATTGAAATGACAAGCCTGCACTGGGTCCCATATATATTTCTTCTGTTGCCCTGACAAAATACGTTAACAACAAAGGTATTTCGTAAGATACCACCCTGAGGTCAACCTCTGTTTGTTTGTCGCCATCAACACTTTTAAAAGAAAAATTGCGGTGGATATAGTTAATATCAGCCTGGGCTGTAAAACGTGGCGACAAACCGAAGCGGATGGCCGCTCCAAATGCATAGCCCGTTTGTGGTGTTACGAAGTACTGTATGCCCTCCTGCTCTATCTCGTCTGTTACTATACGAAACATGCTGCTGGGGATGATGGGCTTAACCTGAATGCCAAAGGCATTTTTTTCCCTGTGGCGCCGTTCCCGTGTAGGGCCCTCCTGTATAGCCTGGCTCTGCTGACCATAGAAAGAAAAACCAGAAATAAGCATCATAAACAATATGGTTATTCTTAAATTCATAAGTTTTTCGTTATGTATTTTGCAGATTTCCCTGCAACCGTCCACATTAAAGCCCCATTACCGCCTGCCGCTTGAGCTTCTGTAGCACATATGGCTTTTAATCTATAAAGCACAAACAGCACATTTTTATAGTTTTAACTATGCTGCGCCGCATTTATTATGCAAATTTAAAAATAATGCATTGACAGAGCTAAAAAACAAGTGCCGGGACGAATCTTTTTTTAGGTGCCGATGAAAAATTTACAAGTCTTTTTCTGCAATTTGAATACACAGGTTCTGCTACGCATAAGCCGTGACTACAAATATTGAGAGGCTGTCAAAAACGCTTATTTCACGATTTTCACCGACTTCTTTGCCCTCTACCGGGTGAAAGTCACTGAATATCAGCATATCCTTAAGGTTCCGATAACTATCGGAAGGGGCAATGATGATTTTCAGCAAATGAAGTTTTTTTGAGTTTTTTTAAAATAACACCCCATATTTTCAACAAAAAATAAATTTTTATCAGAATTTATTTGTTTTTAATTAAATGTTTTTATACTTTTGTTGGTTAGAAAAAATTTTGATAATTAAAATCTAAACTTACAAACATGAAAAATTTTACCAAAACTTCAGTTATTGCTGTGCTGCTCTCCTTATTTCTGGCAGGGCATGTTTACACACAAACAGCCACGCCTCCTACAGAGGGTGATGGCTCTATTGGAACCCCTTATCAAATAGCCACTTGGCAAAACCTCTTCTGGCTTAGTGAAAATGTCGATAAGTGGGATAAGCATTTTATACAAACTGCAAATATAGATTTTAATGATGCAACTCCTAATATTAACACTTGGGATGGTAATAAAGGCTGGACGCCAATCGGCACTTACGATGACCCTTTTAACGGCACTTATGACGGCATGGGGCATATCATTAAGGATTTGTTTATTGACCGGGATGAGACAGAATTCGTGGCCCTATTTGGGTTCCTCGGAGAAGATGCAATTATAAAACATATTGGTGTTGTTAATGCAAATATTAAAGGGGAAGCACATGTGGGAGCTTTGGCCGGAGGCAGTTTTGGTCTTATTAAAAATACCTGGTCAAGTGGTGTTATTGAGGGACTTGAATCAGTTGGTGGCTTAGCTGGTACTAACGTTGGTACAATTAGAAGGTCTTGGTCAGAGTCTGATGTAAAAGGGGGGGAAATTTTAGGTGGTTTAATTGGTGGTTTAATTGGTTACTTAGAATTACCCGACCTTACTATTATAGAAGGAGATGGTCTTGTCGAAGATTCTTACGCGACAGGAAATATTGAATACCTTGCATCGTATGGAGGTGGGGATACTTTAATAGAATATGGAGGGTTCATTGGGTACAATCATGGTGGCGAAATAAAAAATGCTTTTGCTTTAGGCAATGTTAAGGGTAATGATCTTGCTGGCGGGTTTATTGGTGGCAATTATGGTACAGACGAAAGGTATGGTATAATCGAAAAAGCCTTTGCGATAGGAACTGTTGAAATTGAGTCCGATAAAACTCATATAGGAGGATTTGCGGGTCATAATTATGAACCTAATAATAATCAAATCACGTATTCATTCTGGGACAGGGAGTCATCAGGGCAAACTTCTACAGCAGGAAATGCCATCGGAGAAACTACGGCAAACATGAAAAATCAAAGTACTTTTAACAATGTAGGATGGAATTTTACAGATGTATGGGGTATTCATACTGACATTAATGATGGCTATCCTTATCTTATATGGCAGTTGGGTGAGTATGCTATAGAGCCTCCTTATGTTAATAATGCGTATGAAATAAGCACCGTTGCACATTTATATTGGCTTTCACAAAACGAAAACGTCTGGGACGCTGATTTCATACAGACAGCTGACATCGTGTTTCCCGAAGGCATTTTACTATGGGATAATGGCGCCGGCTGGACGCCCATAGGGAATGGCACAACACCTTTCAGGGGTACTTATGACGGACAAAACCATGTGATAGAAGATCTTTTTATCAACCGCCCCACGGCAGATTTTCAAGGCTTGTTTGGCGCTATGGTTGGCACTAATGCCAACAACAAAGCCATATTGCGCAATATAAGAATTGATGGCGTTGATATAACAGCCTTAGGGCGTGTTGGCAGCTTACTGGGCAAAGTGGATGACAACCACCATACCCTGATAGAAAACTGCCAGGCTGTTAATGGCACGGTACGTGGCCAATTTACCGCAGGCGGACTGGTAGGTGCCAACAACGGCACCCAAACAGGCCCTCCGGCATCTAACCAAACTCTTTTACAATATTGCTTTGCAGATATTGAGGTGATTTTTACAGGTGATGGCAATGAAGTTGATATCAAAATAGGCGGTCTTGTGGGCTGCGGCCAAAGAGGTACTATTAGAAACTCTTTTGCTCTTGGAGATGTAAATGGCATAAACGGCTCATACAAAGCTGACAGAGTCGGAGGCTTGGCCGGATGTATAATACAAGGTTCTGTAACCAATGCCTATGCTCTGGGTGAAGTAACAGCTGATAATGATAATGTTGGCGCTCTTGTCGGACAAGGTCGTGGGCTGGGTGCAGCCGACGGCATCACCAACTCTTTTTATTATGAAAATAATGAAGCCACAAATTTCAATACATTGGGAACATCTAAAACAACTACAGAACTACAAGACCAAGCTACATATACCGGCTGGGATTTTGACAATATTTGGGCAATAGGCCCTAATGCTACTGTTAATAAAGGCTTCCCTTATCTTTTAAGTAATCCGCCCTCAGGAAATGCACAGCCCATAGTAGAAAATGAATTTACAGGAACAGATGGCGAATGGGATGAATCTAGCAACTGGTCGGAAGGCATACCAACCTCCTCTTCTATAGTTATTATACCAGCCGGTAAAGATGTCGTTATTGGCACGACAACTAATTATGCTGAGGTTTTAGACCTAATCATTCGTCCCAATGCGTCTTTAACTATTGAGAGCGGTGGCGAACTGAAAGTGGCCGGCAATATGTTTATTAACGCCAACGAAGATGGCACAGGCTCATTTATAGATGACGGAACCCTTGAGGTTGAGGGACAGGTTTTTGTGCAAAAAT
>PXBB01000123.1 GCA_003565735.1 Bacteroidales bacterium | reverse complement strand
CCTTTGCTTTCAGCACGCCGTTTAACATTCCTAACGGACCGTTTACACTGTGTGTTTACAGCGATGTTCCCGGAGATGCCAACAACAGTAACGACACCATCTGCGAGAGTGCATTCGGTATCCCGTTAATGGGTGTGCCATACAGTGATGACTTCGAAGGTCCCGTGCGTTTTTACACTATGGGAAGTAACAACCAGTGGGAGCATGGTGTTCCATCGGCCAGCACTATCAACAGTGCGCATGTTGGCAACAATGTATGGACAACCAACTTGACAGGAGATTATGGTGCTAATAGCAACTACAACCTGATGTCGCCACGATTTAACTTTGTAAATACCACCAATGCCATGCTAAGCTTCTGGTATTGGGTTGACAGTGAGTTAGATACTGATGGCGCACGTATTCAGTACTCAACAGATGGTTTGACCTGGCAAACATTAGGCACCGTTGGTGATACTTTGGCCACAAACTGGTACAATTCTACAGATATCAATGGCGGCCCTGCTTTCTCAGGTCACTCCAACGGATGGGTTAACGCGACATACAACTTATCGCAGTTTGATAATTTCCCGACACCGGTGCAGTTCCGCATCAATTTCTTTGCCGATGCAACAGTCCACTACAATGGATTTGCACTGGATCTGTTTGAAATTATCAGAGATGCCATTCCTGAAGATGCCGGTGTAGTAGAAATCGTGAGCCCCGGTGCACAAAGTGTAACAGGAACGACAGAAGATGTAGAAGTCGTTATAGAGAACTTTGGTACCGATACCTTACACACCATACCTGTACGCTTCCGTGTGGGAACAGGCGTACCTGTACAAGAAACATGGACAGGTGTTCTGGCGCCCGGTGCAACAACGCACTATACTTTCACGGCAACAGTGAATGAAACAGCTTCCTATAATCTTTGTGCTTACACACGGGTGCCAAACGACATCTATACGTTTAATGACTCGACATGTAAGTTTATTGAGATTATCCCTGCACAATACGATGTAGGCATAGTTGAAATCATTGAGCCTGACTCAGTTTCACTGGCAGGACAGCCTACCCATGTAAGTGCGCGCGTGAAGAACTTCGGTACAGAGCCGTTGACAAGCTTTGATATTGCATTTGACATCAATGCCGGAGCACAAACAGTAGAAACCTGGACAGGTACCTTAGACCCTGATGAGGAGATAGTTTATGACTTTACAGCCACCTATCTGTCCTTGGCAGGCAACTATATCCTGTGTGTGGAAACACAGCTGTCTAACGATCAAAACAGTACCAATGACAGGCTGTGTCGTACCATAACAGGTGTTCAGGATACCACAAGTATTGATGATTTATCGGCTCTGGCATTCAGCCTGGATCAGAATATACCGAATCCGGCATACAGTGAAACCATGATAGGTTTCAACATCCCAAAAGATGGTCAGATAGTGTTTAAACTTACCAATGCTTTAGGACAGATAATTTATGAGGAAACAGGCAGCCGCAGCGCCGGAAGCCACCAGATTATTCTTGATACCGGTACATTCCCTAAAGGCATGTACTACTATAGTCTCGAATATGAAGGACAACGCCTCGTGAAGCATATGGTGATACAGTAACCTCAAAACCATCGCTTATGAAAAAGCCACACTAAATTTTTAGTGTGGCTTTTTTTGTAAGTTTTTGCGAAAAATATAGCCTGAAAGCTCTTATGAGTTTTTCAAAGCATGGCCTTAGCTGCCATTTGTTTGTGTAATTATTGCGTTAAAAAGCAGCTTAACACTTTTTAACGTAAATAATTTGTGCAAAAACTGCTGCTACTCTATTTTTGTGCAAAAAAAATACGAACTATGGCAGATAATATTGATATCAGAGAACTGAATGAGCGCATTGAGAAAGAGAGCGCCTTTTTGGACCTGATTAACCTGGAAATGAAAAAGGTAATCATTGGTCAAAAAAACATGATAGACCGCTTAATTATTGGTTTGCTGTCTAATGGTCATGTGTTGCTGGAAGGGGTGCCGGGTTTGGCTAAGACCCTGGCCATTAAATCGTTAGCACAAACGATAAAAGCCAGCTTTAGCCGTATTCAATTTACACCGGACTTATTACCGGCCGACCTTATTGGTACGATGATTTATAGTCAGAAAAAGGAAGAGTTTCTTGTTAAAAAAGGGCCGGTTTTTGCTCATTTTATCCTTGCCGACGAAATAAACAGAGCACCGGCAAAAGTGCAAAGCGCACTTTTGGAAGCCATGCAGGAAAGACAGGTCACTATAGGTGATGAAACCCACAAGATTGAAGAGCCTTTTCTTGTGCTGGCTACAGAAAATCCACTGGAACAAGAAGGCACCTATCCTTTACCCGAGGCTCAGGTTGACAGATTTATGCTTAAAGTTATTATCAATTATCCCGAAAAAGATGAAGAGAAGGCTATTATAAGACAGAATGTAAGTCAGAAATTCCCTCACACTAACCCTGTTGTTTCTGTTGATGAAATTCTTAAAGCGCGTATGGTGGTCAGAGATATTTATCTTGACGAAAAAATAGAAAACTACATCACTGATATTGTATTTGCTACAAGATATCCTGTTAGTTATAATTTAAACCAATATGAAAATATGATCAGCTACGGGGCGTCGCCGCGTGCAAGTATCAATTTAGCTTTGGCTGCTAAAGCCTATGCTTTTTTGAAACGTCGTGGCTATGTCATTCCTGAAGATGTCAGGGCTATTGCTCATGATGTTATGAGGCACCGCATAGGACTTACTTATGAGGCAGAAGCTGAGAATATTACTTCAGAGGAAATTATTAATGAAATTCTTAACGTCATAGAGGTGCCGTAGTAATGTTGCAAAAACAAATTACCCAATCTTGAAGCCGTATTTTGAAAATAAATACCTATGGAGACAAGTCGCTTATTAAGCAAAGTCCGAAAAATTGAAATCAAAACTAAAGGCCTGTCAAATCAACTATTTGCAGGACACTACCACAGTGCTTTTAAAGGCAAAGGTATGGCCTTCAGTGAAGTACGTGAGTACAACTATGGCGACGATGTCAGAAGTATTGACTGGAATGTTACAGCACGCCTCAACCATCCTTATATAAAAATTTTTGACGAAGAAAGAGAGTTGACTGTAATTTTGCTCATCGATGTCAGCTACTCCAATCAGTTCGGAACAACTGTTCAGTTCAAAGAAGAACTTATTACGGAAATGGCGGCTGTTTTGTCCTTTTCGGCAATTAAAAATAATGACAAAGTGGGTGTTATTTTTTTTTCTGATACCGTTGAAAAGTTTATCCCGCCCAAAAAAGGGACAACCCATATTTTGAGAATTATTAGAGAACTCATCAGTTTTAAACCCAAAAATAAAGGAACCAATATCGGAGAAGCTTTGCGTTTTATGACAAATGCTATTAAAAAACGCTCAACGGCTTTTTTAATATCTGACTTTATTTACAATAACGGCTTTTTGGATGCGCTTAAAATTGCTAATAAAAAGCATGATGTGGTAGCTCTTAGGGTTTACGACCAGCGTGAATCCAAAATGCCCGACCTCGGGTTTGTACGTATGATGGATGCTGAGACAGGAAAAATAATGTGGGTGGACACCTCTGACAATATGGTAAGGAAAAAACACTTTGACTATTTTGTTAATAGAGAGTTGCAGCTTAAAGATAAACTTTCAAAGGCTGGTGTAGATATTGTTAATATTCGAACTGATATGGATTATGTAAAACCTTTATTGAATTTTTTCAAGAAAAGAGGTGCCAGATATTAACATGTAATTAAAAATAGTTTTATTGACTCCTAATCGATAAATGCTCATGAATAGATTTTTGGTAGTGCGATTAACAGCTTTGTTTTTTTGTTTCCAGTTTTTTAATGTAAAAGCTCAAAAAGCTGATCTAAAACTGGATACAAATGCTATTTTGATAGGAGACCAGATAAATATCGAAATCAGCTATACCATTCCGGCTCAAGCAGAAGTATTCATGCCGGTTTTTAAGGACACGCTAACCGCTGTCATCGAAGTTATTGACGCTGGAGCTGTTGATACAATTGTGAGCGATGATTACATGACATTAAGCCGAAAAATAAGAATTACAAGCTTTGATACGGGCTATCATGTGATAAAACCAATCCCATTGAAATATTTCAAGAAGGGGGAAACAACTGCTTATATTCTCGAAACACCACCTGCTTTACTTGAGGTTAAAGGAATAGAATTTGATGCCGCATCGGATATCAAAGACATTAAAGATATCTTTAACGTACCCCTGACATTCAGAGAAATACTCCCTTACCTTATTGCTGTATTACTGCTGGCCGGCTTGCTGACACTGCTTTTCTACTACTTGAAAAAGCGTAAAAAGAAAGAGCCTTTGTTTTCCATGCAAAAGCCACAAGTGCCTCCCCATGTGGAAGCTTTGAATGCGCTTAAAGCATTGAAAAATAAAAAACTCTGGCAGAATAACCAGATCAAACAGTATTACACGGAATTGACGGATATCATTCGCATATACATTGAAAAAACCGTTAATGTGCAGGCGATGGAAATGACATCAACAGAAATCATTGAAGCGATTGAAAAGTCCGGCAAGCACGATTATATCAGTGATGCCCTTAAGCACATTTTTTCAACTTCCGACCTGGTTAAGTTTGCAAAGTATAAACCGGAAGTTACCGAGCATGATAATTGCTATAAAATGGCTGTTGATTATATCCAAAAAACCATGGCGGCTAAAATGGCTGCCGAAGAGGCTGCCTTAAAGGCTGAAGAAAAACAATACGATCCGCAAGATAATAGGCAACATGATGCTGATGCGTTACAGAATAAGACAAGTACTGATTTAGAAACAGACGATAATAAATAGAATCACAAATGTACGAAGAATTCAACATAGCATTTGCTCAAAAAGGTTTTCTTTACCTGATAGTGATAATTCCGCTACTGGCTTTGTGGTACTGGTACAGGTTGCGACATAAAAAACAACCGGAAATTAAAGTGTCTTCTACAAAAGGCTTTTCACTATACCGGCCAAAATTAAAACTGTACTTATATCATGCATCTTTCGGCTTACGTTTGTTGGCCTTGACATTTATTCTTATCGCTCTGGCACGACCTCAGTCAAGTATGTCTTCACGTGATATTACCATCGAGGGGATTGATATCATGATTGCACTTGATATTTCGGGCAGTATGCTGGCTGAAGATTTTAAGCCCAATAGAATGGAGGCGGCTAAAAATGTGGCTATTGAATTTGTAAGCAGCCGCCCTAACGATAGAATTGGACTTGTTGTTTTCAGTGGTGAGGCTTTTACACAATGCCCATTAACCACTGACCATGTGGTGCTGAAAAATCTTTTTAAAGATGTTCGTACAGGTATGGTTCGGGATGGAACAGCCATTGGTGATGGCCTCGCTACAGCTGTCAACAGACTAAGAACCAGTACTGCTATGAGCAAAGTTATCATTCTGCTTACAGATGGCGTTAACAATATGGGTATGATTGACCCGCTTACGGCTGCGCAAATTGCACAAAAATTTGGGATAAGAGTTTATACTATTGGAGTAGGAAGCTCCGGCCCTGTGCCATTCCCGTTCCAGACTCCAAGAGGCATTGTTTATCAAAATGTCGAAATACCCGTTGATGAAACCTTGCTAATGGAAATTGCTGAAATTACCGGCGGCAGCTACTTCTGGGCTAATACACAAAACAAACTCGAACATATCTATGAAGAAATAAATCAACTGGAAAGAACTAAAATTGACGTTACCGAGTTTAAAACTAAGGAAGATAAGTTTTTGCCATTTGTACTTGTGGCTTTTGTTTTATTAATTATTGAATTTCTTATAAGAAACATATACTTAAAAACCATACCATAGGCCCTCGTTTGAGCTGGCAAAAGAAATATTGCAAAAGATAATATTATGGAAATAATAAAATTTGAAAACCCAACGGCTTTTTATTTGCTTTTTTTAATACCGCTAATGTTTATCATTTTTGTTTGGTATATGCGTTGGAAGAATAAAACATTACGGCGCCTGGGAGACTACTATGTGTTATTAAGACTAATCCCTGATTTTTCAAAAAGACGTATGACCTTAAAATTTGTTATATTTTCGCTGGCCATTGTTCTGATCATATTTACCATGGCAAATCTTCAGGTTGGCTCTCGTCTTGAAGAGGTTAAGCGAAGTGGCGTTGATATAGTTATTGCTCTGGATGTTTCTAACAGCATGCTTGCCGAAGATATTCGCCCCAACAGGCTGGAGCGTTCTAAAATGGCTATCAGCCGACTTATCGACCGCCTTGGAGATGACCGCATCGCTCTTGTTGTTTTTGCAGGTCAATCTTACACACAACTGCCTTTAACACACGACCGATCTGCAGCTAAAATGATGCTGCAATCCGTATCTACAAGCTCTGTAAGTGTGCAAGGGACGGCCATTGTTGGCGCTATTTACCATGCACTTAATGCCTTTGATGATACCGACCATAAAAACAAAGCTATTATTGTAATCAGCGATGGCGAAAGCCATGAAGATGACCCTATAAGTGCTGCTCAAACGGCCGAACGCGCCGGCATAGTTATTCATACCATAGGTATCGGTTCGCCTGAAGGAGCACCCATACCCATTTATCAAAGAGGTGTTAAGACCGGATTCAGAAGAGACCGTGATGGCAATACCGTTATCACCCGGCTCGATGAGGAAACCCTTAGACGTATAGCTTCCTTGTCCCATGGAACATATGTTAGAGCAACGACAGCCGACCTGGGCCTCGATAAAATTTTCGAAGAAATTAAAAAAATGGAAAAAGCAACTTACGAAACCCAGGTTTTTAGTAATTACGAAAGCAGATTTCAATATTTCTTGTTCCTGGCTCTTTTATTGTTGCTATTAGATACGCTCATTTATGAAAGAAAAAGTAAATGGGTTCGAAAAATGAAACTTTTTAAAGTATCATAAAAATGAAAAAAAATAAGTTCATATGGTTATTCTTTATATTATGCTGTGTCAATGGTTTGGCTGTGATGGCCCAATCAGAATCAAAATTGCTCCGGGAAGGAAATAAGGCTTACCGCGAGGGTGATTTTAATACCGCCGAGATTAACTACAGGCGTGTTCTGGAAGAAAATCCACACAACATTACAGCCCTTTATAACCTGAGTAATGCATTGTACCGTCAGAATAATTACCAGGAAGCAGCACGCATTATCAATAGCCTTAAAGATTTGGATGTTGATAAACAAACAAGAGCTAAAATGTTTCATAACCTGGGCAATTCTTTTTTCAGAAATGAGCAGTATGCTGAAAGTGTTGAAGCATACAAGGATGCTTTGCGGATAGAGCCGGACGATTTCGACACCAAATATAATTTGGCGCATGCCCTATCCAAACTGCAGCAGCAAGAACAGCAGCAGCAAGACCAATGCGAAAACAACCAACAACAAGATGAGCAAGACCAAGAGGAGCAGGAGCAAGAGCAGGAGCAAGACCAGGATCAGGAGCAGGAGCAACAGGAGCAGGAAGACAGCAGCCCTGAACCCATGGATGAGATATCACAAGAAGATGCTGAGAGAATTTTGGATGCTTTAGAAAGACAGGAAGAGAACCTACAGGAAGAACTTAAGAGACAACAACAAAGACAACAACCTGTTAATATTGAAAGGGATTGGTAAATTATTTGTAATTTTATTAACCGGAATATTTTTTAATGATGCTTATTAAAAACCACATATTGTTTTTCTTTCTAATTTGCCTCGGTGTAAATACCGTCTTTGCCGGCGAAGTGCGATTTACTGCTGAAGCTAAAAATAACGTAGCTGTTGGGGAGCGGTTTAATATAACATACACCGTAAATGCCAGTGGCAGTCAATTCCGGGGGCCTCAAATAAGGGATTTTAATGTGCTCTCCGGACCAAACCAATCTACCAGTACCAGTATGCAAATCATTCAGGGGCAAATGACACAATCTGTAACTCTTACCTTTAGTTATATTGTTCAGGCTGTTAAAGAAGGCACATTTAGAATCCCCCCGGCTACCATTAATGTAGGTGGCAAAGAGTACACATCCAATGCTTTAGAAATAACGGTTGTTCAAGGAGCAGCACCTTCACAGCCACAACAGCAGCAACAGCAGCAGGATCAAACCGCAAGAGCACAAGCCTCCGGGCAAGAAATTTTTTTAAGGGCTTTTGTTGATAACAACAACCCTGTTCAGGGAGAACAGGTCATTGTGACGTATAAAATTTACACATCCGTGCCCGTTTCGCAATATGTTATTGACAGGCTGGCTTCTTATGCCGGCTTCTGGTCGGAAACTTTAACTCAGGAGGGGGAACGTCCCAGACAAACCACTGAAGTTATTGATGGTGTCAGCTATACGGTTGCAGAAATCAGAAGAATTGCTTTGTTCCCTCAAAGAAGCGGACAACTTACCATAGCCCCTCTGGAGGTCGAGTGCGTGGTGCAAAGACGAGCCCCGAGACAAAGAAGGCAAAGCATATTCGACGACTTTTTCAACCACCCTTTTTACGACAGAGTTCAAAGCGAACGCATAACCTTAAAATCCAATGCACTTACCATTGAGGCAAGACCGCTGCCTTCGCAAAACAGAACGGCTGAATTCAAAGGCAGTGTTGGCAATTTTAATATGGATGTGAATATTGACAGAACCGAACTTGACATCAATGATGCTGTTAATTTGACAGTGAGTGTTTCCGGGCGGGGCAATCTGCGCATGATAGAGGAACCGGTGATAAATTTCCCGCCCAACCTTGAAACTTACGACGCTAAAATTACTGATAATATTAACAGGAGCCCTTCCGGCATTTCGGGAAAGCGCACTTTTGAATATTTGCTCATACCCCGTGCCACAGGACTTTTTGAAATCAGCCCGGTTATTTTTAGCTTTTACAATCCTTCAAAAGGCACTTATGAAATTTTAAAATCGGAAAAACTTTCTTTTAATGTAGCAAAAGGTGATGGCACAATGCCTTCCGGGCCTTCTGTAAGCATGGTAAGTCGCGAAAATGTGCAGTATATTGGCAGCGATATAAGATTCATTAAAACGAATATATTCCCATTAAAAGTTAAAGGCAAGCTCTTTTTTGGGTCTTATCTGTTTTGGGTTCTTTTATTACTTCCATTCATTTTACTTATGGTTTTCCTATTGATATGGCGCAGGCACTTAAAAATAACAGCCAATAAAGCGCTGGTGCGCAACAGAAAAGCAACCCGAATAGCTAAAAAAAGACTTAAAAAAGCCAGCCTGCTTATGAAAAACAAAGCTTACGATCATTTTTATGACGAGGTCTCAAAAGCGCTGTGGGGCTTTTTTAACTACAAGTTCAATATCCCTTATGCAGATCTGTCAAAAGAGGCTATTCAAAAAACTTTTATGGATAAAAATATTAACACCGATATTGCTGATGCGTTTATCAATACCCTTGATCAATGTGAGTATGCACGCTTTGCACCCGGCGATAAGCAACATGCAATGGAAGAGGTTTACAATAGTGCTCTGGCGGTAATTACAAAAATTGAGAAAGCACTGAAATCATAAATCCTTATGCTATGAACAGTATCATGAAAAAATATGTATGGCTCACTTTTGTCTTATTTTTTGGGACACAACAGCTATTGGCTGACGACCATTTGAAACAAATAGCACAAATAGCGCAAAAGGCTTATAGTGAAGGTCAGTACCGATATGCTATTGAGCTTTATGATTCTATTATAAGCAAAGGTTATGCCTCCGCAGCTCTATATTATAACATAGGTAACGCTCATTTCAAAAGCGAACAAATGGCCTATGCCATTTGGTATTATGAAAAAGCCAAAAAACTGGCTCCTGGCGATGAACAAATTATTCATAACCTAAATCTTGCAAATACCCTTATCACTGATAATATTGAAAAAATTCCCATGTTATTTTACGAACGCTGGTGGGTAAATTTATACAGCATGACTACTGCCGACAATTGGGGCAAAATAGCCATAGTTTTGGCTTTTTTAATGGTTTCATTTTTTGCAGCCTATTTGTTGTCACGTGTGATACGTTACAAAAAAATATTTTTCCTTATGTCTTTTGCGGCCCTGGCTCTTTTTATACTTTCATTAACATGTGCGCATAAACAGTATCACAACACATATGTTAAAGAAACAGCAGTAGTTTTTGCCCCACGTGTAACAGCCAAAAGCGCACCCGATGCCGGCAGCATAGACCTTTTTGTTATTCATGAAGGGACAAAGGTTTGGGTTAAAGAAATACTTGGTGATTGGTATGAGATACGCTTAGCCAATGGAAATGTGGGGTGGATAAACAAAAACAGTGTCAGAATCATATAATGATTGTACATAGATCAGCAAATTTCAATTTGGCCGCTCATTGAACAATTTGCTTTTTAAAAGCTATTCAAGGAAATCTCCTTAAAACATAGTTTGTGTAAAGGGAAATTCAGGATAAATAAAAAATGATATACGCCTTTTTATAAAACCAATTTTTATATATTTGCTAAACCTAAGAAATCATTTTATGAAGCAATATCAAAAATATATCATAGGCTTTTTAAGTTTGGCGCTGGTTGTCCTTTTTGTTATTAACTTCAGCCACATCATTGCCTGGATTTTGATAGCTGCTCTGGTAGCTTTAATAGGTGGCCCTATTGTTATTTTATTAGAAAAACTGAACATCAGAGGTTTTAGATTGCCAAGATGGGCCGCTGCTTTATTGACAATTATTTTTTTGTGGGCTGCTATTATTGGTTTTTTCAGGACAACTGTTCCGCTGATATCAAAACAACTTTCCGAATTTCAGAATATTAATGTAGAGGCTATCTCAGAAGGTTTGTATGGGCCTATAGCCACTTTGGATAATTTTGTTCAAAGCGTACCCATTTTCAACGAGCCTTCTTTTTCTACTGAAGAATACGTGGTTGAAAGCCTGAGTTCTTTTGTCAGCTTAGGTAAAATATCTGAAAAGTTTATAAATCTTTATTCTTTGATTTGGAATCTGGTCATCTCTGCTTTTGCTGTAACTTTTATAAGCTTCTTTTTCCTTAAAGACAGAAGTCTTTTTGACAAAGGGGTGCTGGCGCTTATACCCCAAAAGTTTGAGGAGCGCGTAAAGCATGTGCTTATTTCTGTGAGAAATTTAATATCGCGCTATCTTATTGGAATCATCCTCCAGTCTTTATCTATGATGGTTATTTACACTACAGGCTTCACTATTATTGGTCTGGATTTTAACCTTGCAGTTCTTATTGGAGTTGTAGCAGGGATACTTAATGTCATACCGTATGTTGGCCCATGGATAGGGGCTTCTGTTGCATTTTTGCTTATCACAGTAGATAATATTCAAGCCGATTTTTATGCCACCACATTTCCCATACTTTTAAAAATGGTTGGCGTAGTGGTTACGGCTCAAACCATAGACAATATTTTCTTTTACCCTTATATTTTTTCAAAAAGTGTTAAAGCCCACCCACTCGAAATTTTTCTTCTAATACTTATAGCCGGCAGCTTGTATGGTGTTTTAGGAATGATGCTGGCCATACCAACTTATACGGTGCTGCGCGTTATTGCTAAAGAATTTTTTAATCAGTACAAATTTGTGCGTGAAATAACGCAAAACATCAAACCCCCACTCAAGAACGAGTGAGTAATCTGATACTTTTATCCGTATCTGTGCTTTTGACGGGTACCCATTTTATCTTAAGCCCGGATAAGCTGCTTTTTCAAGATCTTGTACACGGCGGAATTTGACAGGAGGGTCTAAATATTGTTCCATAAACTTGTACGTTTTAAACCTGATTTCTCTGGCTTTTTTTGTGTCTAACCTGTCAAACCCATGCCCGCCCGGCAGGTTTTCGTAAATATCGTATTCAAATTTTTTCCCTTCGGCTTTCAGGGCATTGATAAGGCTTATGACTTCAATGGCGAACACATCATCGTCGTTGGTGTTCGTATTTATTAGAACCGGGGTTTGTAGGCGGGAGGCATTATAGGTGGGCGAACGTTTTTTGTAGGCTTTGGTATTTTGAAGTACGGTTTGTCCTATGTGGTAGTCGGCAGAAAAGTAGTCTTCATAACGCTGCCCTCTGTATCCTATGCGTAATACTAAATCTGAAACCGGAACACCGGCAAAGCCTACCTGATACTTATCGGGATATTCGAAAAGCGACATCAAAGCTATAAGCCCTCCATGGCTCCACCCAAAAGCGCCCACACGACGCCGGTCAACAAAAGGATAGTTGGCAACCATATAAGCGCGGCTGGCTTCTGTATCTCCAATTTCACGCCCTCCGTAATCTATCAATTCGTAAAACCGCTTGCCATATCCTGTACTGCCTCTATATTCCGGTGCCACAACGATGTATTCCTGCGCCATTAACTCTCTGATAATATGTGTATAATACGTCGAAAAGTTTGAGTGAACGCCTCCATGTGGGAAAACTATCAGCGGATACTTTTTACTGACATCTATAGTTTTGGGTATAAAAACATAAGTCCAGAAACGAACAGGGTTATCAGCACCTACTGCGTCTGGCTCTTTGACATTTGCCGGCGGCGGCCCGTAAATAAAAACTTTATCGACGATGGCCACATCACCCACACGGTGATACCATAAGACATCATCAATCATTTTTTCAAGTTTGTCAAAAGAGTGCCTGTAATCAAACAAGCGGGATTCAATAGTTTCAAGACGCTCTTCTATAGCCTGCTGACCATAAGCAAAAGACAAACAAAAACTCAGTAAAATAAAACTCAATCTAATCATTATCATAGTTTTTAAGGTTATTAATTCATATCTTTTTTACATCTATAGTGCCCCTAAATTGTTTTTGGTTATAAAGCCCAAAGGCTTTGTTACACGCCTTTTTAACCTATGCGCCGAATAATATTGCGACACAGTACTTCCAGAGAAACAGCTTTAGCTGTCATGGCCATTATATACCAACCATATAAAAAGACCATAAAAAACGGCTTTTTATAATACAAACTTACATAAAAAATTTTATTTACACACAGTGCCCTCAAAACACGAAGAGGATACGATTCAAGAAGCTGTGTGCATAGGAAATTGGCAGTATGTAATACAGACTATGTTTTTTTATGCAGGTTAAAAGCAAAACTATTTAAGAGTGTAAATAACTCCGGCATTTAAACCCATTGCAAAGCGCATCCCATCGCGAAACCAAAAATGCCCTTTGCCACCTGCGGTAAAAGAAAGCATGTCGTTAAATTTATAAATCGCACCGGTAGTGGGGGCAAAGCCAAAGCATAAACGCGTGGTGGCAACAGATCCCAAATGTGGTGCAGCAAAATAGCGGTAATTCCATAAATAAAACCCCATGTCCATACCCCCATAGGCCGTAACTATGCTTACCGGAAAATGATATTCGAAAAGGCCTGTAAGAGGTATAAGCCACGAATTCCCGATTTTGTTAACTCCTAAATTGGCGCCTACACCTATTTGATCTCCCATCATAGCTCTGAAGGTTGCAGTCATACTGCCTCCACTATTGATATTTGTTACGGTGCCAAAATCACCCAGTGGGGCTTTGACACCTACAGTCCCCTGAAGATGAATTTGACCTTTACTACTCGAAACCATAAAAACCATCATGCACAATATAAAACCTAAACCCAACAATCTTTTCATGACTTTATCCTCCTTTATTTGTAATTAATAATGTTTTGCAAAAATACGAAAACTTCCAAAAACCAACTAAAACTACTTTCAAATCTCACCAAGCTATTTTCCTATAGGCACAGCCCTGATTATTTGCTTCTGGCAGAAGAATCCAGAGAATATTAAAATTTTCCATACAAGGATTTTAGTATCAGCTTAAGAATATGGAAACCCTATTATTTATGGTTTAAATGAGAAAATATAAATGTCAGCTTCTAACTTATATTATTCTTGCTTTATGGGTCTATCGGGTGTTCAGCAACGTTCCAATTTTAAAAAATATAAATCTTATTTTAGTCTAAGTATCAAACAAAAAACTACTTTTGTAGTAAAGTAAACTTTATGCAAAACGACTTAAAAGCATTTGTTGCATGCGAAGTGCACCCTGGCCCCATAAAGTTGGTTAAAACACAAGTTATGCACGGGGCGAACTACTTCAGCGCAGGTCCGGTAATATGTATGCGTATCGATCTGGGCTCTTTTGATGAGGTTTTTTCGAATACTATCGAGGGCTTTTATGAGAAACTAACAAAAGCGTTGCCAACCTTGTACGACCATCATTGTTCACCCGGCATCCCGGGTGGCTTTTTCAAGCGTGTTAAAGAAGGAACCCTGATGGGGCATGTTATGGAGCATATTGCTATAGAGTTACAAACTATGGCAGGCATGGATGTTGGTTATGGAAAAACCCGCAGCACGACTGAAAAAGGTATTTATAATGTATGTTACCGCTTTTTTGATGAGATTGCCGGCCTTTATGCAGGGAAAGTTTCACTTAACTTTATCAACAGCATGTTGCAAAATCAAAAATTCGATATTGACCAATCAATAGCTCACTTGGTGTATATCAGAGAAATGCGACTGCTGGGACCTAGTACGCAAGCTATCGTTGATGAAGTTGAAAAAAGACACATACCCTATATGAGACTGGATGCGTTTAACCTTGTGCAATTAGGGACAGGAAAGTATAAAAAAAGCGTGCGGGCAACAGTTACCTCTGACACTAATTTTATTGCTGTTGACACATCAGATAACAAATATCTTACAAGCAGAATGTTGGACGATGCCGGTTTGCCTGTTTTACCCACAGAGATATGTGTAGATGAAAAATATGCTGTTTCTTTTGGCCATAAATACCGGAAGCCTATTGTTTTAAAACCTGTTTTTGGTTCTCTGGGAAAATGTGTATTTACCCGGCTGGAAAACCAGGAAGAAATTAAGTCAGTTTTCAAACGTATAAAAACGGATTATGATGAAGTGATTGTTCAGCCCTTTCACCCGGGCAATGCATACAGGTTTTTGGTTATTGATTATAAGGTGGTGGCCGTTTCTCAGCTAGAACCTCCTTTTGTAATAGGAAATGGCAAAGACACCATCAAAGCCCTTATTGAAAAACTTAATGCATGCCCTGACAGACAGTTCGGAGATAAGGGCAGGCTTTCAAAAGTTGTAATTGATGAAATGACCCTGGCGATACTTAAGAAACATAATTATGTTCTAGACGATGTGTTGCCCGATGGATGTCAACTGACACTCAAAAACTCCGGCAGTATGCAGCTGGGAGGGATACCAACAGATGTGACTGAAGAAGTCCACCCTTTTAATATTTTTTTAGCTGAACGTGCCGCCAAAATTATTGGACTTAATGTTGCAGGCGTGGATGTTCTTAGCAATGACATAAGCCAACCGGTGTTCGATAATCAGGCTGTTATTTTGGAGGTTAATGCAGCTCCTGATTTTAGAATGCATATGCAGCCTGCACTTAATAAATCGCGCCCCGTAGCGACAAAACTAGTTAATATGTTATTCCCGCCAAATCACAAAACACGTGTGCCTGTATTCTCTGTAACAGGGGCAGAAGGAACAACTTTGGTAGTGAATATGCTTAATTTTGTTTTATCTCAAGAGAAGCACCATGTGGGTATGGCTTCCACTCAAGGCTTGTTTATTAATAATAAAAGACTCAAAAAGGGTGATATGTCTAATCCCGAAAGCGTATCGCTGGTGCTTAAAGACCCTACTATTGATTTGGCTGTCTTAGAAACTTCTTTGCAGGGGATTCTTAGGAGAGGACTGGGTTACAAATATGCTGACTATGCTGTAGTTCTTAATATTGATGATAAACATATTGGCCAAGATGATATGGAGCATATTGAAGATGTTGCTTATGCCATGTCTGTCGTAGCCGAAGAAGTCTTTGCAGAGGGCTTTACCATCCTTAATGCCGACCAGCCTCTTGTTTTCGAAATGACCGAACGCTTATACAGCAAACCGGCTTATTTCTCATGCCATAAAAAACAAAATAAAGAACTGCAAAAACATATACTTCAGGGTGGACTTGCTGTTACTCTCGAAGATGACATGATAAAGTTGTATCTTAAACATAATGTGTATGATTTGGTAAGTACTGGCGAATTGCCTGTGCTGAATCAGAAAGAAGCACCTGCTACTGTTAGTGCTGTCCTGGCTGCGTTTTGTTCATTAGTTGCATTTGGTATCGAAAAGAATCGCATTAAAACTTACCTGATAGAATTTAATAATTTTTAGTTAAAATTATCACCAAATAAATAAACTAATCCCCTGATTATTTGATATTAATAAAAACCTTATCCTACAGCGGCTATCATTTTTATTTATTAAAAAATATAAAAATGTTGATTTAAAACAAAAAATGTGTATTTTTGCAGCATCAAAAAACTAATAACTTTTAACCTAAAAAAATTAAAGCTATGAAAAGTAAACTTTTTTCAGTATTAGCCATTTTAGCAGTATTTGGCTTATTAATTACAACTTCTTGCGAAGAAGATGACGGCACACCTCCGGTAATTGAATTAAAGGGTGACAACCCAATGACAATTGACTTTGGTGCTGACTTTGAAGATCCAGGTGCAACAGCCAAAGATGATGAAGATGGCGAAGTTGACGTTTTTGTTGAAGGAACTGTTAACACAGAAGCCGCCGGCGAATACACGTTAACATATACAGCAACTGATGAAGCAGGTAATGTAGGAACTGCCAAGCGTACAGTTTTTGTAACGCATACCAAGTCAAACATCAGTGGAAATTATGTAGTAAACGAAACTTTCACATCCAACAACCCAAATGAGCCAAACGGAACTTGGGGACCATTTAACGCAACCATTACCCAAGGCGAAGAAGGTAAAATGTCCATAAGATTTAACAACTTTGGCGATTACGGCTCTTCAACAATTGTAAATGCTGAATTAGGCGGAAATACAGGAAGAACTGTTACCATTCCTTTAGTTGTGGTAGGTGGTATTACTTTTGAAGGTTCTGGAAGTATTAACGCATCAGGAACTAAAATTGATATCAATTATACTGCTGATGATGGTACACATCTTTATACCTTTACAGCAATTTGGGAAAAAAATTAAAAAATTCTGATTTTTTAATCTATGAAAAGCTGCCTCATTAAGAGGCAGCTTTTTTTATTTGTGGCTTATTATGAAGTAAACTTTTATAAAAAAGGAATATTTTTTCTGGACTTTTGTGATAAAATTGATTATATTTGTAATAAAAAGTATAATCATGGAAGGAAAGCTTATAACAATTTATACTGGTTCATATGCCAGAGGACAAATAATTAAAGCACATTTAGAGTCCGCAAAAATAAAGTGCTTCTTGACAGATTTAGACATTCCACAACCCTCGTCTCTTGCTGGAGTAAAAATTCAAGTTCACGAAAACAATGTAAAGCGTGCCATACTTATTACCAAGTGGGTAAAAGGCGTTTATCTTAAGGATGGACAAAAGCGTAAACCGCGCCACAATTATGTGAGGCGGTTGTTTGTTCCGGTAGATTTTACCGAAAGTGCTTACAACGCTGCTTATTATGCTTTGCGCTTAGCAAGCATTTACAAGGCTCAGGTCTTTTTTATGCATGTTTATCACTGGCCGGCCATCGATGTTGTATCAGTCCCCGATGTTTCCATTTCCCAATATACTTATGAAGCCATGGGTACCGAAATGAAAAAAAAGGCACGAAAAAAAATGAGCGGGTTCATGAGTGATATCAGAAATCATATGTCTAAGCATAAGCTTGACATACCCAGCCTCAAAACCGTTGTCGTTGAGGGGATAGTTAATGACACCATACTCGAATATGCCAAAAAACATAAAGCCAACTACATTATTATGGGCGGAAATCCGGCTGAAAAGAATGGTAAAAGCTATCTGGGAAGCGTCGTTTGGAATGTCATACAAAAAGCAAAATGCCCCGTCCTTTACTTACCTCAGGAGCATGCATGGAAAGATAAGAAAGGGTCCTATAATGTGCTGTTTGCAGCAGATCTGGATAAAGGTATTTACGTAGCTTTAAGAAAGCTCCTATCCATATTGAAACCCATAGAAAAGGTTAAGCTGCATTGTGTACACCTTACCAAAGACAAACCAAATTTCTACCAGAACGAAAGAATAAAAGAAATTGAAAAGTATATTGCCAATGTTTCTAACTGCCAGTTCTCAGCTAATATTATACAAACATCTAACTACATGGAAAGCTTTAACGCGTTTGTTACTCAAGAAAAAATAGATTTGGTTTGTATGTCAACGCGTAAAAGAAACATTATTGAAAGATTTTTCAGCCCCAGTTTAACCAAAAAAATGCTCTATCAATCTTATGCCCCTTTGCTTGTCGTACATATATAAGAAGCAGATTTGATATACAAAAGATATCTTATGCATGGGTTTTCGCTAAATTGATGCACCCGGGAGAAATGTTTTTAAAAACAAGCAGTAATTGCTTAACTTTGCAAAAAAAGTCACATGGTTTACTTGCAAGCAATGCATCTTACGAAATCTTTTAGCGAAAAGAGGCTTTTTGAAGACGTGAGTTTCAGCATTCATAAAGATCAAAAAACAGCATTTATTGCTAAAAATGGTGCAGGGAAAACGACACTACTGCGCATTATTGCCGGGCTTGAAGTCCCTGAAAATGGGCGTATTATAATGCGTAATGACCTGAATATTGGCTATCTTGAGCAAAATCCTGTATTTGATAACAACAGCTCTATTATTGACAGCATTTTTGCAAAGGCACAAAAAGTTCCCGGCATTATAAAAACTTATAATGAAGCCCTGCTAAGTGAAGATAAGGAAAGAATAGCAGAGGCCACCGACATGATGGATAGAAATGATGCATGGCGCTTTGAAGAGCATATCAAGCAAGTGCTTACACATTTGGATATAATACAGCTTAACCAAAAGATGGGAACGCTTTCGGGTGGTCAGCAAAAAAGAGTGGCCCTTGCTGCGGTTCTGATTGGCGAACCCGAAATTCTTATACTTGATGAGCCTACAAACCATCTAGATCTGGAAATGATTGTATGGCTCGAAAAATATCTGCAACGCAGCAAAGCGACTTTGCTTATGGTGACTCATGATAGGTACTTTCTGGATAGAGTTTGTAATGATATCATTGAATTGGAGGGGGGTAATGTTTATCGGTATAAAGGAAACTATGCTTATTTTCTCGAAAAAAGAGAGCAACGTATTGACAATGAAAAAGCGGTTATTGAAAAAGCAGGCAATATTTATCGAAAAGAATTGCAGTGGATAAAGCGTACCCCTATGGCGCGTACGGCTAAATCCAAAAGCAGGGTGGATGCATTTGACAAAATTAAAGAGCAGGCTTTTGCGAAAACTTTTCAAAGGCAGATTAAACTGGACCCTAAAACAACAAGGATTGGTAAAAAAATCATGGAAATAAACTATATTTCCAAAACCTATGGCCCATTGAAGCTTTTCGAAAACTTTAATTATGTGTTTAAAAAAAATGAAAAAGTGGGCATTATTGGCAAAAATGGCTGTGGAAAATCTACCCTGCTCAATATATTGGCGGGTTGTGACAAGCCTGATAGGGGTGATGTTGATGTAGGCGAAACCGTTGTTATGGGGTACTTCAGGCAAGAAGGGATAAGTTTCAAGCCCGAACAAAGAGTCATTGATATTGCCAAAGATATTGCTGATGTTGTCAAAATGAGTGATGGCTCCAAAGTATCTGCCAGCGAGTTTTTAAAGCAATTCCTTTTTTCCGCTGAGATGCAATACACATCTGTAGCCAAATTAAGTGGCGGAGAAAAAAGGAGATTGTACCTGATGACTGTTCTTATGAAAAACCCAAACTTTTTAATTCTTGATGAGCCTACAAATGATTTGGATATCCTCACGCTTAATGTACTTGAAGACTATCTGCAAAATTTTAAAGGCTGTGTTGTTATGGTTTCTCACGACCGGTTTTTTATGGATAAAATAGCAGATCACATTTTTGCTTTCGAAGAAAACGGGGCTATAAAAGATTTCCCCGGAAATTATACACATTATTTGGCCTATAAAAAACGTAATAAGCCCCATAGCACGCACGCTACAGAAAAAAAACAAAAATCTGAAAGAATTAAAAAAGAAACCCCAAAAGCAAAAAAATTAACTTTTAAGCAGCAAAAAGAATGTGAAAAGCTGGAATCTGAAATACAAACTCTTGAAAAAGAAAAATCAGAACTCGAAAAAAAACTTTACGAAAACAATGCGCTCTCACACGAAGAAATACTTAAAGATACAAAGCGTTTGAGTGATATACTCAAATACATTGAAACAAAATCTGACAGATGGCTGGAGCTAAGTATGCTTTACGATTAGAATATGACTTGTTTTTTTAGTAAATTTGTGCAGTAACTGATTTACGGCAAAAAATGAAATTAAAAAAAACACATATCATACTTATTATTGTTTTGGCATTAGCCATTGGTGTTATTGTCAGCACACTTTCTGATGTCAGCAGTTATGCTACCTTCGAACAAGCGGCAGCACATCCCGAACAGCAATTCCATATCATAGGGACGCTCAACAAAGATAAACCTGTCGAATTAATGGTTAATGCGGAGACATTTTTTTTTACTTTTTACATGTTTGACAATACACAAACTGAACAAAAAGTACTTTTTAACGGCGAAAAACCACAGGATTTTGAAAAAAGTGAACAGCTTGTTATCATTGGTCAAATGGAGGACACTATATTTCTAGCGCATCATATTTTACTTAAATGTCCTTCAAAATATGACGAAGAAGGCCTCGACACCTATGAGGAGTTTTCGACGCCGTTGACACCCCAAAAAAATAAATTTTTTTAATGATGTGTTGCCAGGGTAATACTTTTAATGCATGTGGGGTGATGAAATGTGTTAAGGTATTTTGATTATGAAATGGTACATGTATAAATTTGATTAAAATTTCAAAAAATAATATTAATTTTGAAATACTTATAATAACATAATGATTGTTTAACAAGACTGATAAATCCAAATCACAAATAAAAACAACAGGAGAAGCATGTTTAAAGCGTAT
>PXBB01000139.1 GCA_003565735.1 Bacteroidales bacterium | reverse complement strand
TCATTAGCTCATCAACCTCTGTTTTTGTTAATTTAATTCTATAACGTACCATTTGCAGTTTTTTCTGCAAATATAGTAATAATTTTTATATTACGTCATATTATGCCTAACATAACACTAGGTCTGAAGTCTCCATGTTAAGTTTTCCGCAATTAAAATGTCAATAGTCAAAACTGCAAACTTTGGCAAAAGGTAAACCAACAAACCCGTCATTATAAACCTTATCAAGCATTTTCAATTTGTTTTAAAAAGTATCGCAATCGAAGCATGTAAGTTTTTCTATAAGAATTCATTGCACTTAATGGCAGTATAAATTTTTTATCAAAACCTTATGGCAAGTGTGAGGTAAAAGGGAACTACTCGACAATTATTTTTCCAACAAAAAGCAAGTCGAAGTCTGAACTTATGAGCTTCCAGTAGTAAAGTCCATTATCTAAATCAGGCAGGGGTGCTTGAGATGTATTTGTTGAATGATTCAAAATTTCATTTTCCGTGTTGTCAAAAATTTCAAGATACAGGCTCATGCTCTGGGGGTTTAACCAGCGTAAAGTATCATTCTCAACAGGATAAAACACAGCCGGTGTTTCAATTTCTACTTCATGGCTCCTGTGAGTCCCCTGCATTCTTTGAAAGAGATTTTCCAAATCTTTGTGGGGTTCATAGCATGCTATTTTTTCAAAATCAGCTTTGTCGTTGTTTTCTTCAACCCACTTTGCTGTTTCTTCTTTATGGATATTCTCATGAGTTTCCGATAGTTGCTTTTCACTTTTTTGCATGTCGTCGGCCAGAGGTATTTTATAAGTTGTTTTCTTAGGAGTGTTTAAAAAATACACACCTACAAAAAAAAGTATTGAAGCGGCTACAGCAACAACAGCCCATAGATGCCTTCCTATAGTAAATCTTTTATCCGGGGCTGCATCACCTTTAGAAACCTCATTGAGCTCCTCTGCCAGTTCCGCCACAACCATAGCTTCACTTGCACAACTGTCACAGTGTTCCAAATGCGTTTTAATGTATTCAGGAAGCGTATTGTAGGCGTTGCTATTTAAGGCATCAGCACACATAGCGACTTCTACTTCACTTAAATGTTTGCTATCTTCCATATGTTGTCTTTTAATAAGTTAGTTGCATATGCTCCCTCATTTCGAACAAAATAGCCAACGATTCTTTGTTATGCTTACATATATCATTATTATTCAGGCGTTTAAGCACGACATCTATCTGCTTGTTAAGCCACATTCTGACAGCATCACCTCCTACTTTTTTGTTTTCGGCCAACTCCTGAACACGGGCCATAATTTCAAAAAGTTCTGTTTTTGAAACGCTATGGATATCTGATAAAAGCTTCATGATATCATGCACTTTTTCAGCATTGTACAGTTCTACATCAATAGATTTAACAGAAATGTTAAAATACAGCTTCAAAAAAAGATTGACCTTAGCACTATGGCCATTAAAAAAAAGCAAAGTGTTAGTTAAACGTTTGACTTCTTCCCTGAACAAAAGCGCCTTAGCTGTTTCGGTTGAGGTTGTATATTCGTTTTGATGAAGCTTATGCTCAGTATCGTCAACAAAAGCATACCAATGCTTTTGTTCTTTTCTGATGACCTCACAGCACATACGGTTAATTACTGCTGTCAGGTAAGTTGTAAACTTCGATTTACCCTCAAATGAACTAACAATCTGTTCTTTCTTATCGATGAACTTTTCAATAATTTCCATCTTTACATCTTCCCGCTCGCGCCAGGGAATAGCAGAACGCCTGATATAGCGGGCAACGACAGCTTCTGATATGCGGCTGACTTCTTTGTATAAATCAGCATCCGAAATAGCTTTTCTGTTTAATATGCGGGTCTCTTTTTCCATAATTTAAAGCAGTGCAAATGTACTTCTTTTTCACAAATATTTTATCTTTGCATTTTAAATATTAAAACTTTTCCAGTTATTATAAACAGTCGGTCTTGCAGCATTATGTTAGGAAAATTCATAAAATGGAGCTGTATAAAATACATACTTATAAGTGTACTCATCCTACATTCTGTTATTAAGCTCAACGCACAAATAATCGACCTTAATAATTACTACCCAACAGAGGCACCGTCAGAGCTATGGGAGATTACAGAATTGCTAAATACCTCTTGCGACACTACCATTGCCGATTCAATATTTAGTGAAGCCTTAATAAACTTACAAAATGTTGACAATATTGAAGCCCAGTTGATGACCCTTTCAAGAGTGGGTAATTATTACATGCAGTATTTAAGAGATTTTGAAAAGGCAAAAACACTGCTTGACAAAGCTCAAAAAGCCTATAATAATGTTAGTGCGGACAGTATCAGCTTCGCCCTAGCATATTATTACAATACCAGAGCCATACTCAAAAGCATGCAGGGGCATAACAGCGGTAGGCTTTTCAACTTTCAAAAGGCTTTTGACATTATGCAGTCCTATGATAATGAACATGAAGCCATGCTCTACTTTATGCGTAATTTGATGCAAACACATTTTATGTTGAGACAAATCAGCGAAGGCTTCTACTACAGTGATCTGATGCGCACATTTGCCAAAAAACACAACAACCACTATTATATAGCTGAAGCATATATGGGTGCCGGAAACATTATCAAATTTTACAAACCCGGTCTTGCTGCCCTTTTTTTCGAACACGTTGTGCTTTTAGCCCATCATTACCAAATTACCGATTTGCTCGAAACACCATTTTTTTATGTCAGTGTTGGCTCTGGTTACACTGCTAATGGCAACCATCATGAGGCTCTGGAGTTTTACAAAAGTGGTCTGGAAGTACTCAACACTTCGGGAACCATCAATGATGATAATTTGAAAAGCGCGCTTTATTGTTACATCGGTGTATCTCACAAAAATGTTAGAAATGACGAGATGGCTCTTGTGTACCTTGATTCAGCCTTAACCTTTATGGAGTCAAGAGGCGAAAGCCACATGCAAAATTATTTTCGCATACTTCACTTATACGGTTCAACACTCAATAATGCCGGCAAGTACGCCGACGCTTTAAGCATTAATAAAAATGCAGTGAACCATTACCTGAAAACATTTCAAGGTAGAAATACCTACTACATATCAAGCGGCTTTTACGAGGTTGCCCGAAGTTATAAAGGTTTAAAAAAATATGACAGTGCTCTGGCTCATATTCAGAAAGCCATTACCTACAGCGTACATATTGGGGATACTATTCCTCCGCTCTTATTGCCAAACATTATGGATATCAAAGCCTCTGATATCAACTATCAAATCTTTGAAATGGATGTTTACCAAAAAATTGATATTCTTAAAGAAATGTATGTAAGTTCTAAAGATGCCTCACTTCTCAATGTCATTTTCGAGCATTTTGATTTTATGATGCAGCTTGCGGATTTACATGCATCTATGGCACAAAACCTCAGCACCATACACCAAATTACGGCGCGCTACAAAAGACATACCAATAACTTGTTTGATTTTATGGCTCAATATGATATGCCTTCTTCGTATTGGCAAGAAGCTTATCTGATTGGTGCCAGAGCTAAATCATACAGTTTTTTACGTGACCAATTGCAAATAAGTTACCAGGATGCCAGCCTTCCTGACTTACGCACAAATGAGCTGGTTAGGCAGCAATCGCTTATCAACAAAAAAACGCAGCCCAAAGATTTTATAACGACATCTTCTAAGCGTTTACTTTATGAAAAGGAAAGGTTTCTTGATAAGCTTAGCCAGCCTACACAAGCAGAACATTTACTCATTCCTCAACTCAGCAAAACACGCCAAAAGAATCCCCACGAAAGTGTTCTTGATAATGAGATTATTCTTGACTACTACGTTACAACATCTTATATTCACTCTTTTATTTTTGACAATACAAATTTTGAAGTACTCTCTATTCCTCTGCCCCCTGATATGGAGGATATTTACAGAAATTTTTTTAGAGGATTAAAAACGGCTAACACTTCTCTTTTGGAAGGAGCTACCAAAAAATTATCAGAAATACTATTGACACATATTGACATGGGCCTGTCAGAAAACATTGTTGTCATACCGGACGACCAGCTCTGGGCTGTTCCTTTTGAAGTCTTGATGAAAAATGGCAGCTACCTTGTTAAATCTAAAGCGCTAAGCTACAGATACACTTCTCCTATTTTTCGTGAACACAGGCAGAAAGAAGAAAGTGCCGCTTATGATTTTTTGGCTTATGCACCGGTATTCGACAATGTATTGACTTTTAATAAAAAAGGATGCAGGGGGCCAAACCCTGATGCCAAAACAGTGGCTATTTACCATGACTCCGGCCTGCTGGCAGAACTGCCGGCCTCAGCAGCAGAAGTTCTTAATATACAGGCCATGTTTGAAGAAAAATCTCTTAAAAGTGAGATCCGTTTAAGGGATGAAGCCCACAAACAGAGTTTTATCGACGAAGCCGGAAAAGCCAGAATACTGCATATTGCTACCCATGGAGTGTCACACAGCAAAAAAACGGAATTGTCGGGTATATATCTTTCCGGCAATCAAAAGCATAATGATTTTTTATACACCAGCGAAATACTTGACATGCCCCTTATGGCCGACCTGGTTGTATTAAGTGCCTGCGAGTCAGGTTATGGCACCATATTGCATGGCGAAGGCATTATGGCTATATCCAAAAGCTTTCTCGCGGCAGGCGCAGACAATGTGGTAGCTTCGCTATGGAAAATACATGACGAAAAAACACAATTTTTTATGCAAAAGTTTTACCAGCACCTACTTCAGGATACGCCCTTTAAAGAAGCACTCCAAAAGGCTAAAATAAATTATATTAATGCAGGCGAAATGCCTTTGGATTGGGCCGGCTTTATTTTGATTGAAAACTAACACATACAATACAACAGCCTCCCCCCCTACCTTATACACACCCACTTGTAGTTAAAAAAAACATTACAAATTTCCATTACGCCCGAATTCATAATTGGGGTTAAATTTTATTTCATTTTTTAAAAATGGCTTCATAGCCAAAATATTGCAATGATAGTTTACCGACCTTTTCTAAAAAACTAAATTTCAAGAGCTTTTCAGGATAAGATAGTTAACACAACATTTTTTTAGTGTATTTGTATAATAACAATTGAAATTTCAATAAAAAGATATATTTTTATGCTTTAATTTTCTATTCATTTATGAGGTGTAATTTTTTTTTATTTTTTTTATTCTTTATTCACGCAAATAGTGTTGCGAAAGCACAGCATTATAATGACACTTTGCTTCTGGAACTCAATATTCAAAAAGACACTGCATCCGTTTTATCATTAATAAACTTGTGTATAGAGTTTTCAAACAAAAACCCAAACAAAGCTTTTGCGTTTTGCAGTAAAGCTTTAGAATTATCAAAAAAATCAAATATGACCATGGGGAAGCATTATCTCACAAAGAAAAAGCAATTGTTTATTATTACATGGCGGAGTATGATTCGGCTATGTATCATTTGGACCATGCTCTAAAATTATTTTCAAAGCAATCTAACATTGATCAAGTTGCAGATGTACTTGTTTTACAAGGGGTTGTTTATGACATGTGGTCTTTGTATAGCTTTTCAGCCAAAAAGTATTTCTCGGCAATTACATTGTACGAAATGAATGATAATATTCAGGGTTTAGGTGTAGCCTATTCCAACATTGCTCTTGTTTTTCAAAGGCAAAAGAAATTTGAAAAAGCATTGGAATACCACACAAAATCACTTAAAATCAACAAAAATTTGGGAAACAACTATTATGTATCAGTCTCTTTGATTAATTTGGGCTTAGTATATTATGAAACAAATCATTATAAAAAATCGATATTTTACTTTGAAAAAGCTCTCAAAATAGCAATAGAAAATAATGATATACATAATGAATCTGTATTATACAATAACCTGGGTTTGGCTTATCATAAAATGAAGCAAGATACAAAAGCTATCCAGTTTTTCAATGAATCTTTAGGTATCAAAAAAGAAATTGGAAATAGAAGTGGTATTGCCATTACATACAATAACATAGGTGAAATTTACGCTGAGAGTAAAATTTTTAAAAAAGCCAAAAATTCGTTTATTAAAGCCTTAAACATTGGTTTTGAAATAAAATCCCTCACAATTCAAAGAGATTCCTATGAAAATTTGTATGTTTTATTCAAAGAATATGGCTATTATAAAGATGCTCTTTCATATTTAGAAAATTTGCGCCAGATACAAGAGGCCATTATGGTAGAAACATACAGCAAGCAACTCAATGAGTTGCAAGTGAGATATCAGGTGGCTGAAAATGAAAAAAAAATTCAAGAACTCAATTTAGACAATCAAAAACAAAAACACCGTAATGAAAGACAAAGTTTTTTACTCATTATTGTTGCTCTTATTTTATTTTTCACGCTATTGTTGAGTTTTATAATTTACAGGGGTTATAGGCTTAAAAAAGCTCGTAATATTGTGTTACAAAAACAGAATAAAAGAATCGAAATACAAAAGCAAGCCATAGAAGAAAAAAACGCCATTTTAGCAAAACAATCTAAAAAGTTAAAAGAAATTGATGAATTAAAATCTCGCTTCTTTACACACATTTCTCATGAGTTTAGGACACCACTTACGCTTATTTCAGCACCAGTTAAATCAATCCTTGACAAAAATCAATATCCTGAAATTGAAGATAATTTGCGTATAATTGAAAATAATTCCCATCGTCTGTTAACACTTATAAACCAACTACTGGATTTAGCAAAAATTGAACAACAAAGCATTGGTTTAGATTTAGTTCATTCAGACATCATTCGTTTTATTCGTAATCTTTTTTATACATTTTCCTCTTATGCAGAAGAAAAACAAATTCATTTAGTTTTTAAAGGAACCCCAGAAATATTGGTGCCTTTTGACAAAGATAAAATTGAAAAAATCATTATCAACCTTGTTTCTAATGCCATTAAGTTTACTCAAAAAAATGGGACCGTATCGGTTGATATTACTCACGATACGGATAAAATTCAAATACAAGTTGCAGATACAGGCATTGGAATTGCACCTGAACATATTGAGCATGTTTTCGATCTGTTTTATATGGCAACACACTCATCCATAACAGACTATAAAGGAGCAGGCATAGGCTTAGCTTTAGTAAAAGAATTGATTGAACTGCACCAAGGCAACATTCATGTGATATCATTGCCACATAAAGGCACAGTCTTTACAATTACCTTACCGAAGGCTTATCCCCAATATGAAGAACAAATCGAAATAGAAGAACAAAATGATTCATTTTTTGATCTCCATATAGTAAAGTCGGAAATTTCAGAAATTACAAGCACTTTCCCTACCAACAAAACAAAAAAAAACATACTTGTTGTTGAAGACAACCCTGATATGCAATCTTTTTTACAAAAAGAATTATGCGAATATTACAATATTTTTCAAGCTTTTAATGGTAAAGACGGTTTTGAAATGGCTGTTAACGAAAACCTTCAACTTATTATATCAGATGTAATGATGCCAATCATGGATGGATTTGAAATGGCACAACAAATAAAATCGAACATAGACACATGCCATATTCCTATTATTTTACTTACCTCAAAAGCATGTGAAGACAGCATTGTTGAAGGTTTGCAAACAAGAGCTGACGACTATGTAACCAAGCCATTTAACATCAAATTGCTGCGCGCCAAAATAGAAAGTTTGATTACAAACAGAGAAACTTTAGCCAAGAAATTCAGCAAAAATATGGGCAATATTCAGGCTGTTGTTACAAATTCATTAGACGAAAAAATGTTAATAAAAGCTGTTTGTGTTGTTGAAGAAAACATTATGGACTCTGAATTTACAGCTGAAAAATTTGCCAGGCTGATGAGTATGAGTAGAGCCGGACTTCATCGCAAACTGAAAGCCCTCACTAACCAAAGCGCAACTGAATTTGTTCGAGTGATTAAACTGAAAAAGGCCGCTGAATTTTTAAAAACAAATGCAGGAAATATATCCGAAGCCGCATATAATTGCGGTTTTAATACACCTTCATATTTCACTAGGTGTTTTAAAGAGTACTTTGGGACCTCTCCCACCGAATTTATTGATAATTCTAAAAATCTGTAACTGGTCATAATATCCCTCATAAAAAAACACATTAGCACATGTTCATATCACTTTAACAAAGCTTTTTCATATCTCATTTATATACGCATATGCGCAGTATGAGTATAGTTTTTTGGCTAAAATTCTTGTTCTTGAACCAGCTTTATTGAAAAATTGATGTAATATTTAATAAAAATATTGCTGCATTTTTTTTTACATCACCTTGTTTATAAGACTCTTGAAAAAACTGAAACATATGTGCATGTTTTTGAAACATTTTTGAATAGGGTATTTAAGAGTCTTAATTTACTTTGCTTGAAAATTTTAAAAAAAATATATTATGAAAAAAGTAATGAGTATTTTATTAAGTTTTGTGTTTTTTATGTTTGTAACAATTTGTTCAACCCAGGCACAAATAGACATTAATAATCTAAGGTCAAAAAGTAAAAAAGTTACAAAAAGTGTAAGCAGCAGCACAAATAATAACGTTTCAACAACAGCTGTAACAACAGACCAAGCATACATTGATTTTATAAATGAAAAATACCGAATGATATTTCAAACAGATGATGGTCTAAACATTATTGATATCCAAAGAAACGGAGTTCATGTACCTACACACTTAAAAGGTGCAAAAGCATTAGATTACCCCAATGTGTTACAAACCATAAATTCAAAAAAAACAGATGGAGGCGCTAACTCCTACAATATTCAGCAACTTTTAGCCTATGGGAAAGAATATGAAGCGTTGTACAATACTATTTTAAAATATAATATTAATAATTATATAGAAGAAGCATACAAACACAGAATGTCTGATTTACCAGAAGCAGCAAGCAATATCAAAACAGCTTACAAACTTGCACAAGCAGTAACATTAATATTGCCGGATAATGATGATGCTCAAAGCTTGCTAAGTGAAACAAAAAAAGCTTATAATGACATTTACCCCGGTTACGAAGACATTATATATACCAGTGATTTTCATAGAAAAAACGCTGGTAAAATCCTTTTTTCAAAAACACCCATAGTAATAGGGAGTGAAGACCCAAACCAATTTACCACCAAATTTTCAGCAACCGACAACATATATGCAATTGCCTATCTTGATGGAACTATCAAACAATTAGGTGGTTGGGATTATTCAGGGGGGGAATACAATGTAACAATAACAGGAAATAATCACAGAATAAGATTTGGTCATAATAAAGAAGATTACGAACTGTCATACTATATTATTGAAATTATTCCCGACCCGAATGTTGCTGTTCATGGGTTAGACGCTATAGAGTTTGCAAAAATTTTGGCACCTCTTTCATCCAGACAACATACATTAACTTTAAGTTTTGGTAGTCAAACAAACAACGACCTGGCTGTTAGTGGTGAAATTCAACTTGATTGGTCAAATGTCAATCCAGAAGCAATCAACGCCAATGCACAAAAAGCCTCAGCAAATGCACGTGACAACTACGCTAAAAATACAAAGCTACCCGAACACTTCTCCTCTCCTTCGCATAAATTCGAAGATAAAGCAATAACAGAAGCTATGATTTCTGACTTATTTAAAAAATTTGAAAAGGAATGTGTTCAAGTATTAAAGATATGGGTTAATGATCTCAATCAAGCACAAGAGTGGCATACATTTAGTCATCCTAGCGGAATTCCCGACTTTATGAGAACAAATAGACTTTTTGCTGTAGTTTTTGAAGCAAAAGATGGAAGTTGTTATTTTACTTTTCCTAATATGGCTTTAGCAAGAGAATATAAAGGTGGTGGAAATTTTGGGGATATTTTTGTTACAACAGTGAGATATAACAAAACTAGAATCGCTTGTGAAAATGTAAAATAAACCTCTGATTATAATCTTTTTTAAAAAAAAAGTAAAGAGTATCCATTTTTAAAATAATTCAAAAATAGACATTTTTTATTCATTTTAATGTTATTCTGTTTCAAAAAGGGCTTTATGAAGCTAAGGCGTAGCCGAAGCAAAATAAAGCTCTTTTTGTTGTTGTTTATTTTTTCTGCTTTTTTGATATGCCACAGAGAATATTTATCCTGAAGATTCGTTTAATCTAAAGTATTTACAATTGTTCTGAAATATTTAGATGCTTCTATTATTTCTATAAGTTTTTTAAATAAATATTAATCAAGGACAATATCCCTATAAGTCTTTTTGAATCTTACGTTATAGGCATTTTGTGTTGATTTGCTCTGCTTAATATACTTAAATCTACAGTTCTCATCTGACTCTATCTTGTGCGGCTTTATTACGTTAACAAAAAAATATTAATTTTATATTTTAAAACTTTTTATCATGCAAAAGTTACTTATAGTGTTATTCTTCACTTTCTTTTTCAACACGGCCTTAAAAGCTCAGTGGGTTTCTTTTTCTGCCTTTGATTTAAATGCGGGCTATAATATGGGGCAAAAGTTTAACGGCACCTCTGAAAGCGAACGGGTCTTTTATTCTATAGGCGTTTTATCGGCTGCTGTTGAATTATATAAAGGTTTTGGTGTGGGCGCCCGTGTGTATGAGTTTACAATGTTAGGCAGTGCTGGTTATGGTGGCGGCTCAGTTCTTCCTGTGTATGCTTATAAATCGCTTTATGCCTCCGATCCTATTTATGAAAACAACCGTATTCGTTGGTTTCTGACAGCCTATACAGGAGGCTCTTTCTGGGCACAAGAAACAGGAGATGAGTCTTTAAAAAGTTATTATAAGGCCGGTTTAAAAGGGCGGGGTAATTTTGCATTTTTATATCGTGAGAACGTTCAAAACTATTATGCTGTCACCTTGGATATCGGTTTGATGCACATCGGGTTTGATGACGGACAAAGCGGCTTCCCCGTTTACATTACTTTGGGCTTTTCTTTGGCCGGTTCTGTTTTGGATTTTAAAGGTCACCTATTTTGAACTAAAGTTTTTAGCATAAAAGACAAATTCTGTTTCACTATTGTCCAACAAAAAATAGTAGCGCACTACTGATTTTTTTTTTTAAAGTTAACAGAAAGCGAAAATCTTATTCAAAAAAAAATATTTTTTTTATAAATAAATATGACATATTTTATATATTTGTATTATACATAAGATGTGTACTATGCACCAAAAATCTATACTCATTGCAGATGATGATGAAGCTGTATTAAGTTTATCAACTTTTTCTGTAGAGGCTATGGGGTTTACTGCTTTAAAAGCCCGAAACGGCAGGGAAGCTATTGAAATAGCAACTGAAACGCCTCCGGACTTATTTATCCTCGACTGGATTATGCCTGAAGTGGATGGTATAGAAGTGACTGAATTTCTGCGGCAATCAGAAAAATTAAAAAACATACCGATAATTATGATTACCGGCACCAATGTAACACCACAACTTATAGCGCAAGCAATGGAAAAGGGTATCAACGATTTTTTAGCAAAGCCATTTAACAAAATTGAGCTGGAAGCACGTATCAAATCACTAATTAAACAAGCATCTTATTTTAAAGAAATTATTGACCTTAAAAATAATGAAATTTATAATACGGCTATGCTGTTAGCTCATTCCTTAGAGGAAAAAAAAATTACTTACGCTAAACTCGAAACAATTAAAGAAATGAAAAGTTCAAAGACGCAACAAAAAATGATCGGAGAACTTATTTCTCAACTTAAAGTTGCAGATAAAATTAATCCATTTGATAAAATTAAAAAGCAATTTATAAAAGTACACAGTAAATTTATGGATAATCTCATAGAAGCGCACCCAAATCTTACGCCTGCTGAGATTAAATTGTGTATACTTTTGCGTCTAAACTTGAACACCAAAGAAATTGCCGCACTCCTATTCCATAGTTACGACAGTGTGAGGGTATCACGAACGCGATTACGAGAAAAACTCGGGCTGGATGTATCAGATAAACTAAATGTTTATCTTATGCGCTATTAAATATGCATGAATAATACATGTGTACAAGCCCAGCGCACTTAGATTTGCAATCCGATCGATTTCAGCTTTTGTCATTATAAGCTTTTCCTTGTCATGCTGAGCGAAGTGCAACGTAGTCGAAGCATCTATATTCTCAACGTAGATGATTAATAGATTCTTCATTGCGCTGTGCTCCATTATCAATGAAAGATTTTTATAAATCACTGCATATCTGCATATTATGTTTTGTCACAGAATTTGTTTTGCTTACCTCGACAGGCCAGCACAAGTTGCAACAAATTCATGTGCCAAAACCAAATTCTTGAATTCTTTTTGCCACGGGTGGCGCTCCGCTTACCCGTGGCTACTGATATTGTTCCCCTACGTGGAACGCTGTCATTGCTGCTTTATGGAGTTTTTTTTTTAAAAAGTCTGACCCCTTAGAATGACACTTGGTGTTTTGTCATGCTTCATCCGATAATTATCGGATGAAGCATCTCTGAAAGTAGAGATTCTTCATTCCGCTACGCTACATTCAGAAGGACTCCTCACTTACTCCATACTCAAAACTTACACTCCTAATTTCCCTATTGCTTCCTTTTTGCTTCCTTTTTTCATTTTCATTTTCTTTAAAAAAAAGTCACCTCATATTACTTTTGTTAAGTTTTATTTGAATAATACGCATTTTAAATATCAAGCCAAATTATCAAATCGAAGTTACTGCATACTAACGACTTACTTAACCATTAACTCGTTATACAAATAAAAAAAAATTGCTTTAAAACCACAATCATATGAATAACTTATTTTACACAACACAAATCAGGAAAATTGCATTATTACTTGCATTATTTGTTATGTTCTCAGGGCATAGTTTTGCTCAATTTTGCTCGGTAAATGCAGGTGTTACTGACACTATTTGCGACAATGAACCTTTGTTTTTAATTGGTGAAAGATCAGGGCTATTTGCAACACCGGTAGTTTCGACTTGGTCGCAGGTAGGCGGCCCTGCGGTAAACATAGTCTCACCCAACGACTTAACAACAGAGGTAACAGGCCATCAGGGTGGCAACACCTATACTTTTCGATTGACAACAAGGTGTCAAGATGGTTTATTGGTTTTTCAGGATGTGGAAAAGGTTGTATTAGGAGTAAGTACTGCTGATGCCGGCACAGGTTTTACTTCCTGTCCGGGTACTGATGTTGGCACCCTTTCTGCCAATACTCCCCTCGGCGCTGGTGAAACAGGAACATGGGCGATAGTTGGTACAAACAACGGGGTAACAATAAACAACATAAACTCCCCAACTTCAACCATTAACCTTTCACCCACAGCATGTGGCCCTACTACATTAAGATGGACAACATCAAACCCCAATGGATGTAATTCATACGATGAAGTGGTTATAGTAAACAGAGGCGGCGTAAGCCTAATAACGGCAGACGGTCCAGACCCTTCGCATTGCTACTCAACAACACAAAGCACAACACTAACAGCTTCTTATGGTGGTTGTGGCATAGACGGACAACAAGGCATATGGTCAATTATAAGTGGTCCCAATGTACCAAGCATTGGTAATCCAAATAGCAATTCAACAAGTGTAAGTGGTTTAATAGAGGGCACCTATGTTTTTAGGTGGACGGTTTCAGGGCCTTGTGCATCGGGTCAAGCCCAAGTTACTATTAACGTGCCGGCAGCCACTGCCAGTGTTACAGGTGCTTCTGCCGGTTCCAGCCAGGTGTTTTGCGATGGCAGAACATCAACAGTACTACAGGGTAACGCACCTTTATATATTAATGAAACAGTAGAGTGGACACAGACTGGCGGCCCAGCCGGTCCGGTAATTGTCAACCCCGGTTTACCCGTTACGGAAATAACAGGCCTTGACGGCAGCAGCACCTATACATTTACTTATACCATAAATAACGCTGTAACCAACTGCTCCAGTAGTGATGTTGTTACAATTTCTTATTTAAACGATGGCCCAACAATTGAAATCACACAAAAGCCTATACAATTACCCTGTGATGAAAGTACGGCAGTGGTGCCGTTTACATTTACAGGTTCAGGAACAACGCAATACCGTATTGTCAGCGGCCCGGCAGGCCCTTTTACCTATCCCACAAGTTGGATTGGTGCCGGCGCATCAAGCCCGGCAAGCATTATCGGTTTTACTGTCAATGGCACCTACCTTGTCCAATTTCGTCGTATAACAAGTGTTGATGTGGGTTGTGAAAACGCATTTGATGAGGTTTTTGTCATTGCTTCTCGTTCAGGGGTACTTGCAAACGCAGGGACTGACCAAATTCTTGACTGTAATATTGATACAACAGTACTGGCAGGCAATGACCCTACATTTGGTGGCACCCAGCCATTTACCGGGACATGGTCGTTGGTTGATGGTCCAAGCACCGTTGTGCTAACCGACCCCAATTCCTTTCTTCTTGACATTCGCAACCTCTTACCCGGATTATACACTTTCCGATGGACTGTATCAGGTGGTCCTGCATGCTTTGAGAACTTCGATGATGTAACGGTTTTAGTGGCATCCGAAGAACCTATTGCTTCAATTGCCGGCCCTGACCAAGTTGTGTGCGTTGGCACCCCTTTAGAATTAGATGCCGAACCGGTGCAGTTCTCTTTTGAAATTGGTCAATGGTCTGTAATACCTGATGTGAATGTTGTTTTTTCAGATATTAATGATCCAAAAGCTACTGTAACAGGATTGCATGCGAATACCACTTATCAATTTATGTGGACCGTTATAAACGGTTGTGGCATTGCTAAAGATAGCATGTACGCAGAAGTAACGGATAGTCAAGGGCCCATAGGCTCTAATGCTGGTCCCGACCAGTGTCTGACACTTGGAACTACTTCAACAGATTTGGAGGGAAATGATCCTACAATGGGTGGTACCTACCCTACTTTAGAAGGTGAATGGTTTCAGGTGGTTGGTCCCAATGCAGCTACTATTGACGACCCCAACGCATATGATACGGAAATTTCTGGTTTAGTTACAGGCACATATATCTTTGAATGGGTTATAACAGGAGCTATTGGGTGCCCTCCTACCAGAGATACTGTGATGATTACAATAGCCAATGTTACGCCGGCCATAGCACCTCCTGACACCAACTTGTGCGGTGATGAGGTCACACTTATTGCCAATGAACCCCTACAGTCTGGAGAAACAGGCTTATGGACGCAAATTGCAGGAGCACCTGACGCTGTTATACAAGACCCAACTGAATTTACAACGGACATTACCAACCTCTCACCCGGTACTTATCGTTTCAGATGGACTATTACAAATGATGCATGTGTTTCTCAAGATGATGTTGATGTATTTGTTTCATTTCCCCCTGATCCAGCCTTTGCAGGGGCAGATCAAGGCGTTTGCGCCACATCAGAAGTTGTAATGTCAGCAGATCCTGTACCCAATGGCTTTTGGAGTATTGCTGCCGGGCCCAACACGCCCACATTTTCTGACTTGTTATCTCCTACAGCTACAGTTAGCAACCTGGTTATGGGTACTTACCGTTTTGTCTGGAACAGTGTTAGCGGACCTTACTGTCCCCCGTCAAGAGACACCGTTGAAATTGAGGTTGTACCACAAGCCAATGCCGGCAACAATCAGAGCCATTGCGAAGCCATCACCTCTGTAAATTTGCAAGGTAATCCGGCCAGTACAGGTACCTGGAGCTGGGTCAGCAAACCCCCTGGTACTCCCGACCCCATTATTACAACTACTTCCGCTAATACGGCTGTGGCCTCTAACTTAATTCTTGGTGGCAATGATTTTGGTGTTTATGAGTTTCGTTATACCATATCAGCTCCCGGCTGCGAAACCCAAGACGAGATGACAGTAACACTTTTCCAACCGCCTAGCATTGCAAATGCCGGTATTGACCAGGATTTATGTGAAGCAAGCAGTTTTTCTATGGATGCTGATGACCCCACTTTTGGAACAGGTGAGTGGACTAAGCTGATGGGTCCTGCCGGTGAAACCGGATCTTTCGATTTTCCGAATAACCCTGATGCCATTTACACACCTGCCGGTAATATTTATGGTCTATATGTCTTCGAATGGACCGTAGAAAATGGCGATTGTGATAATGCTGACCAGGTGCGTATAGAAAACTTTCAGAACCCTTCGGCTGCCGAAGCTGGACCAGATATTGATGTGGTGTGTGATACTTTCGCAACAATGGCAGCAACAGAACCTCTTGTCGGTGTGGGTCAATGGACTTTCATTTCCCAAGTTGGCGATGGACCCACTCCTGCGATAACATCACCTATATTGCATAATACTACCGTTACCAATTTAGGCCCTCAGACTAATGGAGACTCGGAAGTTTATACTTTTGAATGGACTACATCAAATGGCCCTGAATGTAGTACGTTTTCAGAAACCATGACTATAACCGTTCATATTGCACCCACCCCGGCTTATGCCGGCCCCGACGAGGAGCTATGTGAAGTATTTACAACCATACTGCAAGCCGATGAGGCACTTGAAGGAACCGGCACTTGGAGCATTGTAAGCAAACCCACAGGCGCACCAGACCCAAGCTTTACGCCTAATGTAAATACCCATAATGCCCAAGTTAATTTTACTTCAGGATTTTATGGTACTTATGTTTTAGAATGGGAAACGGCTACTCTTTTTTGCGATTCTGCCGACCAGGTAAGTATCACCATTTATGAAGAACCCTCAGACCCGGATGTAATGACTGACTTCGAAATTTGTCAATTCGACAACCTGACCTTAACAAATAGTAACCCAACGGTGGGAACAGGTATATGGACTCAGGTAACCGGGCCAAACACAGCCAATATTTTAAATCCAACATCTCACTCAACGCAAGTTCTTGGTTTTGTTACGGGTGTTTATGAGTTTGCTTGGACAGTTACCAATGGTAATTGCTCAGAAAAAGTCGAAACTGTTGAGGTTACTGTAAGCCCTATGCCTTCGCAAGCACAAGTAGGTCCAGACCAGTTCCTTTGTGATGTTACATCTGCTGTTCTAACAGGTATCGAACCTACATCAGGAGATGGTATATGGACAGTAGAAAGCGGGCAGGGGGGTATTACTTTCGACCCTGATGAAAATACACACAATGCAACTGTAAATGGTCTTGTACCCGGTTCTCCCGAAGTTTATACATTAAGGTGGACCGTTGGAATTGGGAACTGTACAACCTATGATGAACTAGATATTACTGTTTGGGAGGCACCTACTACAGCAAATGCAGGCCTACCGCAAGATTTGTGTGATGTAAATTCATTCTTAATGGATGCCAATACGCCAACTGTGGGTAACGGTATCTGGACAAGAATAAGTGGTCCTAACACGCCTACAATTGTTGATCCCTCTTCACCCACAACAGAAATAAGTGGAACAATCCCCGGTACTTATGTTTACAGATGGACGATTACACATGGCAGTGTTTGTGCGCCTTCAACTGATGATGTTGAAATTATTATTCGTGATGAGATAAGTACTGTCGGTCCTTCCAATGTAACTGTTTGCAATGAAGCACAACCAACCTTGACTGTTACACCTTCAGGTGGCTCAGGTGATTACACTTACCAGTGGCAGGAAAGTAGCGATGATTGTTCCGGCCCATGGGGCGACATTGGAGGAGCTAATGCCAACACTTATCAAACGCCTGTATTAACTGTCGGCTCATATTACTACCGCGTTATTGTTACAGACGATAATGGCATTTGTCCGGTTTATACCTCAGCATGTGCCATAGTAACTGTAGTGGAAGACCCTGCTGTTACATCCGATCCTACTGATGTTGATATATGTTTAGGTGGAACAGCAGTATTTACCGTTGATGCCGATGGCGGAACGCCTTCATTGGATTACCAGTGGCTATACAACAACAGTGGCACTTGGGAAACTGTAAGCAATGGTTTACCGGTAGGCTTTACCTATCAAAATCAAACAACAAGTTCCCTTACTGTAATAACACACAATACTAATGCAAATGTAGGAGCCTATGAGTTCAGAGCTTCTGTATCGGCAAGCGGACTGGGCTGTGCAACTACTGAGTCAGCTATAGCTACACTAAATGTTTACGATAACCCTACCATTACAATACCACCTAGCGATGAAATTTGTGCCGGAGAAACTACAACCCTCAGTGTAACAGCTGAAGGTAATGTGCCACCCGGTACTATAGCTTACCAATGGCAAATAAGCAATGATGGCTCAACAGGTTGGACAAACGTTACAACAGGAGGAACAACCGATACATACACAACAGAAACTTTTGCTTCGGCTACAACAAGGTATTACCGCGTAATTATAACGCAAACCAATTCAGGTTGTAGTACTACCTCAGACGATGCGCTTATACAATGGAATGCCAATCCCATAATAACAAGTGCTTCTTCGAAAACTATTTGTGACGGAGCTTCTGTTGATCATAACCTGACATCAGATGTGTCAGGAACAACCTATACCTGGACCTCTTCAATTGAAACATCACCAACAGGAGGTACAATAACAGGCTTTAATGATTGTGCAACAGCATGCGGAACAACTATAAATGATGACCTTGAAAATACAGGCACATCTCCCGGTGTTGTACGCTACGTAATTACTCCTACTGGCCCTGCCCCAACATTCTGCGAAGGAACGCCACAGGAGTTTGATGTAACCGTCAACCCTATCCCGAATGTTAGTGCTACAAATAATGAAGAAGTCATTTGTTCGGGAACTTCTACAGATATTGATCTTTCAACAACAATTACAGGTGCTACAGTAACTTATCAGTGGACAACAGCTATAGTAACTTCTCCAACTGGTGGTACTATTACAGGTCTGGAGGATTGTTCTTCTAATTGCGGTTCTAATATAGCACAGACGCTCATCAATACAGGAACGTCTTTTGGCGTGGTACGTTATACCATTACCCCTTATATAGAAGATTGTGCAGGCACACCTATTGATGTAGAGGTAACAGTTAATCCTCTTGGACAGGTAAACCCATTGACAGACGTTACATACTGCCATGATATTCTTACAGATGAAATAGTTTTAACCACTAACCGTACAGATGGCGTAAATTCTTTTAGTTGGTCAAACAACAATACCAGTATTGGTTTAGGAGCTGATGGAACGGGTAATATTCCAGAATTCACAACTGATAATACCGGATTATCACCCATAGCCGGAACAGTAACCATAACACCTACATATACTAATAACGGATTAGCTTGTGATGGCCCCACAGAAGATTTTCTCATTACCATTAATCCTCTTGGACATGTAAATGAACCTGATGATATTACAGTATGTAACGGAGAACAAACTGATATTACATTTACAACAAACAATACAGGTGGGAGCGTTACTTATGAATGGGTAAACGATAATACAGATATTGGCTTAGATGCAAGTGGCAATGGTCATCTCTCTTTTGAAGCCACAAATGATGAAACATTCCCAATTACTGCAACCATTACAGTCACACCTACTTTTACCAACAATGGCGTCCCATGTGAAGGTCCATCAGAAAGCTTTGAAATTACCGTCAACCCAACTGCACAAGTTAATAGTGTTGATGATCAGCAGCTTTGCAGCGGAACTTTTACGAACTTAATTGAATTTGAAACTATAAATACCGGCGGTATAACTACTTATGCATGGTCAAATAATAATACCAATATTAATTTATTATCAGACGGAAATGATGACATTCCCTCGTTTCTTGCTACTAATTTCGGAAGCACTCGTGATACAGCAACAATTACAGTAACACCGACTTTTACTAATAATGATATTTCTTGTGTAGGGCCAAGTGAAACATTTGATATAATTGTAGATCCCATACCAATAATTACCAGCCCTTCGGAAATAACAATTTGTAGTGGACAAAATGTAAACTACAATATAACATCTACTGTAGCCGAAACAACTTATGAGTGGGTTGCCTTCAATACTGTGGGAACTGTTACAGGCTACAATGATGGATCAGGCCCTTTTATCAATGATTTACTTACAAATACAGGCCCTGCTGACGGTGCCGTCACCTATCAAATTACAGCTATTGGCCCTGATACAACTAATTGTACCAGCCCTATTTTCTATCTCGTAGTTCATGTCAACAACTGTGATCCAATTATTGGTGTTGCCAAACAATTGGTAAGCACTACTAATAATAACGATGGAACATTTAATGCCAAGTTCAATATACGTGTTCAGAATTATGGCAATGTCATATTAGACACCATTCAGGTTACTGAAGATTTAGATTTACATTTTGGTGTAGGTAATCACGAAGTGGTTGAATTATTCAGCACCTCTTTTGCTGTCAACACCTCATTTGACGGAAGTTCAGATATTAATTTACTAGATAATTCAGGAACCAGTAATGTGCTAAATATTGGAGCATCAACCAATATAGAGCTTGAAATTAGAATACTAACGCCTGATAATTATTTAAACAGCGTTACTGCCAGTGCTTATTCAATAGCTGGAACTACCGATGACATATCTCAGGATGGCAGTGACCCTGACCCAGATGGAGACGGTAATCCGGGAAATAATAATGACCCCACACCGGTTAACGATTGTGCAATAACAATAACCGTTTCTAATATTGTTAACACAGAATGTAATGCTGCTATTGGTTCAGCTGTTCTAACAAGCAGTAATGGAAGTGATATCATTTTAAACGGAGATACATTACCATCAGGCAGCACTTTCGATAACCTCCCGGCAGCATACTATACCGCTTATACTGTTGGTGCATGTCCGGCTTCTGAAAGTTTTTCTATACTTAATACAAACAGCACTCTTGAAGCAAATGTTGATGTTGATGATGTACTATGCAACGGAGGAACCGTTAATGCTACTGTTACAGCAAGCGGTGGTGCTGTGCCTTATACTTACAATTTGATTGGTGTTGAAATTAATACCACGGGTAATTTTGACGACTTAGATGCCGGCAACTATAATGTGCTTGTCACTGATGATAACGGATGTACATTCTATTTAAGCTTTGATATTGACGAGCCCACATTGCTTGTTAGCAACTTTGATTGTCCTGCCTGCATAGGTCATATTGATTGTCATGGCGAAAATGATGGATGGGCCACAGTCAATGCCACAGGCGGTACCACGCCTTACTTTTATGAGTGGAGTACGACTCCTGCACAAAACACAGCCACGGCTACAGGTTTAACAGCTGATACTTATACCGTTACCGTTACTGATGACAACG
>PXBB01000027.1 GCA_003565735.1 Bacteroidales bacterium | reverse complement strand
CCATGAGTAATGCAAGCACTACTGGGCAGCTCATTCGTGGTAGCCTCCAGCACACTTGGGGTTTAAGCTTGCGCTGTGTGCGGAATTAGGTTTGGGAGGGGTGTGTGGGGATGGGACAACACCCCATTTACAGCTTAGTAGCTAAGCCTTATTCACTTCTTTTTGAGTACCCATAAGCTCAATTTTTCCTGGTACCGTATCTCGGCTAGCCAGTTTTTCTTACGAGAAGCTTTTTGTTTAACAGAAGCCTGCCGCTTTTCCTTTAAGAAAAATCGGTTGTTGTTTTCAAGCTCTTGAATTATAGGGTTAACATCGGAAATCCCTGCCACATGGGCAAAGTCGGAAAAAAGGATGACCAAAAGGCTGTCTTTGTGCATTTTATTATAAATGTGTGTGAAGAAATTTTCAAAAAAACCGGGCTCATAATAAACAGCTTTATCTATATAGCTGTCAGTTAATGCCGGAATCCAGGGAGGATTAAAAACAATAAGCGCATACTTTTGTTCTTGAGAATTCCCGGTAAAGTGAGATACTTGCACCTCAATCTGCCGGCTCAGCCCTCTTCTACTAACTTCCATAGAAGTGCTGAAGACGGCATTATAATTAATATCTGTTGCTTTAATGTGCCGTATATTATATTTGCTCATGATAAGCGCCAGCACACCACATCCTGTTCCGATGTCAATCGCATTTTCAATATGCTTTTGTTCAACAAGCCACCGGTCAAACAATGACAAATGCTCGAAACGGGTTGGAAAGTAAACACCATAAAAAGGATGCACAGGATGGTTGATTACGGGATATTGTATGCCCTTTTTGTACCATTGATAAGCACCATTAAGCCCCAGAAAATCCGACAGCCTCATCATAAAAGCATCACTGTCGCTGTAAAACTCTTTTAACCAAGGTTGTGCCGGCGCTTTTTCAAGCGCAACTTTATGATTTTTCACAGGAATAAAAATATTGGTACACCACCGCTTCAGGTTATCGCGATTGTTTCTGAAGCTTTTATAATCTTTAGCCGCATTTTTAATATTATTCTGCTTTTTAAGCCATGAATAGAAACTCATGGCAAAAGCAAAGCTGTGTGTAAAACAGATTTTATGATTTTGCGTTATTTTTCTTTTTATGACCCTGAAAGGTGTTCCGGGTTCAATTTTTACAACCTGCGTAGAAGACGAAAAAAATTCGGGTTTAATTATTTTATCAGGAAACATTTTTTTTAAAATAGGCTACTGTTTTTTCAAGACCTTCCTGCAACTGTATGTGGGGTTCCCAATTGAGCATTTTTTGGGCCAAATCTATGTTGGGCTGCCTTTGTTTGGGGTCATCTTCGGGGAGGGACTTGTACACTATTTTCGAAGAAGCACCTGTGATTTTTATAACTTTTTCTGCCAGCTCTTTAATCGTAAATTCATTAGGATTGCCCGTATTAACCGGTCCTGTAAAATCATCCTGAGTATCCATGAGACGTATCATGGCTTCAACCATATCATCAACATAGCAAAAGCTTCTCGTTTGTGAACCATCACCATATATTGTAATATCTTCATTTTTAAGTGCTTGTACAATAAAGTTAGAGACCACCCTGCCATCGTAGGGATGCATATTTGGTCCGTATGTGTTGAAGATGCGTTGTATTTTTATACGTACATTATTTTGCACTTTGTAATTCACAAAAAGGCTCTCAGCACACCTTTTGCCTTCGTCGTAACATGATCTGGGCCCAATAGGGTTACAGTTGCCCCAATAATCTTCGCTTTGAGGATGTACAAATGGATCGCCATACACTTCGCTGGTTGAAGCCTGTAATACTTTGGCGTTAATACGTTTTGCCAAACCCAACATATTGATAGCCCCCATTACGGACGTCTTAATAGTTTTTATAGGATTGTACTGATAATGAATTGGTGACGCCGGACATGCCAAATTATAAATCTCGTCAACCTCAATAAAAAAAGGCATGGTAACATCATGACGTATGAGCTCAAAATAAGGGTTTTCGAGCAAGTGTATGATATTTTCTTTTGAGCCTGTAAAGTAATTGTCGAGACATATAACTTCATGACCATCGTTAAGCAAGCGCTCACATAGATGCGACCCAATAAAACCGGCACCACCGGTAACAAGAATTCGTTTTTTCATTTATATCCGTTTTGTTCGTTTTTTGAAAGCTTTATGTATTTAACCTTATTATTCATACTTTTTATTTACTTCAGATGCTTTGCCAAAAGCCTTGTAAACGTTAACCACTTCAAAGCTTTTGCAGTTGTTAGCAGCAAATGGCCTAAAGTAAAAGCACTTGCTAAAAGTAAACAAAAATGCGTTTTAGTGAATATTCGTATTATTAGTTTTATAATCAGCGTCTTGCATTTTTCTGTTTGCTTTTAGTGAATTATTCAGCTTAGGTTTACGAAGTTAAGAATAAAAACAGTCGCTTTTAAAAAATTAAAAAAAAGTTTGCCCATAATTACGGAAACCATCCGTCACAAAATAAATAGCGAGGCACATAAACCCAAATTATGCATGGGACATCTATGGCAAAATTAAAATCCTTTTAAATCAGTATATTTTTCTCAAATAAGCCCGGGTGCATTAAGTAATTGAAAAAATTAGAAAAATTACAGCTTATTACAGTTCATTTACCCATGTTGGGAGGACTTCTCTTTTGAATTTTTCTTTTTGCAAATAAAGCGCTTCAATATCAAGTCCGATGTAAGCCTGGGCTTTTTCTTTAGTAGAGATATCAGGCATTGGAACAGGATACACTCCCCCGGCTCTTATGATTATTTCAGCAAGTAATACCCGTGCTTCATGAGCTTTTTGAATAGAGGTTCCTAAAATTCTGAGGCTTTCAGCCGGTGAATGAAAACCCATACCGTTAGCTGCTGCTACATAGTCCCAACGCCATTGAGCATGTCTGATAAGTGTTAGTACTGGTTTCATGGCCTTCTCAGTAGCGCCAGCATCCCAAGCAGCCTTAGCTTCTATATGAACACGGGCAAGATTTTTTTCTGTGATACGGCGGAGCTCAGATACCTTTTTCTGTCTTTCATAAACATTGGCTAAAAGCTTTTCTTCACTCTCTCTATGACATACCTGACAGGAAGCGGAAATATTATTCAAGGGGCTTTGCATTTTATGATACGAAAATTTTATGCCTCCATCTCTTTTGTAGGGCATATGACAATCAGCACAAGCGACACCTCTATCGGCGTGAATACCTGTTTTATAAAGCTCATAATCGGGATGCTGACATTTAAGCATTGGGGCCCTGCTTAAAGCATGTGTCCAATCAGTGAATTCTATGGCATCAAAGTAAGCTTCCATCTCTTCAACCCCCAGGCCTTTATCCCACGGAAACGTAAGATAAGCCCCGTCACCTTTGAAATAATATTCTACATGACATTGGGCACAAACCAATGAACGCATTTCCTGGTGTGTAGCTTCGTTAATATCTTTACCCATGCGCTTGTAAGCTTCAGCCAGTGCAGGCCTTGTAATACGCAATTTCATTGTTTTAGGGTCATGGCAATCCTGGCAGCCTATAGGATTACATATCTCCGGCCCCAGGTCAGCCCAATCGGCACTATAAAACTCTGCCACACCCATTTCATTCATCAAACGGGGCACATCAGTACTTTTACAGGTCCAGCAAGTCCCGGGTTGCGGCACATCAGTGCGCAAGGTGTTATGTACATCCACTACCGAATAGTAATGTCCACGTCCCTGATTATAATCGCGTGAGAAAGCATAACCCGCCCACATGATAACCAATTCGGGATACTGTTCTAAATAATCAATCATAACACTGCCAAAGTATTTACTCTGAAAAGTCGTATCTAAGGTCCCAAGATAAGACTGAAACTGACGGGGGAAGTTTTCGCCCCAAACCTCATTATCGGGTTCCCACTCAGGAATTTCTTTGACCATTTGAAAGTATAACTGAGCTTCGCTCCGCCTTTCAATAATTGTTGATGCAAAAAGGCCTATCAGAAAAACAACAACAACCGTAAAAATAAATATGACCCAATTAAGCCAGGGTCGCTTTGCTGTGATTTCTTTGATGGTTTTCATAAAATACAGATTATGTTTATAATATAACTATTTGTCATTATTTGAGTTTTCATCTAAAAACCCTGATAACCATTCAGGCATTGTAGATGGTAAACGTGGAACTAACGAATGTGGCGTTGATGCCAAACTGCGCACCTCTCCATGAGGGACACTCCTATGACAATCCCAACACCGTTTACCCCTACCCTCTTGGTGGTTGCGTCGTGTGACTTCAACAATGCCAACCATATCAACAAGGTCTAGATGGCATCTGATACAATTTTCCTGAACAACATTAACACCAGCTTGCTTTATCCGAATAACCTGTGGCTCCCAACGCATGGTAAAGACAGATGCATGCAAAAAACCATCCATAGCTTTAAATGCATAGGTCCTGAAAAAGTTATCCTGAGGTACATGACAATCAACGCACGTGGCCGTTTCCCTGTGTGCACTGTGCGCCCATGTGGCATATTGCGGATACATAACATGACAGTTAATGCAGGTTTCCGGTGCATCCGACAAATACGACGAAGCATTGGAAATACGAAATACCAATGCGCCAAGACCTACTAAAATGCCTAAAAGAATTATTACAGGTAAACGCCACCTTTGTGGGGGAATGAAAAAAAACAACAGGTTTTTTACAAACCGCATACTTTTTATTTATTTAGGTAAATAATTACGCAAATGTAACTTTAAAAAATATAAAAAGCAAGCAATAGGCAAAATTTAGAATCATTTTAAATCACTATTGGCCGATTAAATTTTAAAAAAGTCCTTTATTCTGATTTACAACTTTATAAAAAAGGATTGCAGACAGACAATTTCAATAAATCATCCATTCTGCAATTTCCATTAGTAATGGGCAGAGAAAATGCCCTAAGCTGTATTATACAAACTTTTAATTAACAGTACTACAGAGCCTGTTATTGATCTCTGCAAACCGCATGTGTATAGCTGTCTGTAAAAGTATTCTCAAAGTCTTCGGCATTTCTATCAATTGTCCTAGATGAACGGCCACAATACTTCTGTTGAGTTAAAATGCTATTATCTGCCCTCAAATAAGCTGTACATTCTATACATTTCTTGCATGAACCAAAAATGAGAATGACGCAAATAACTGCGGTAAAAAAAAGTAGTTTTTTCATTTTTTTTTAATTTTTGATTAATAATATTTGATACAAAAATAAGGAATGAGAGCTTTGCAAGATAATCAACAAAATTTTATTGTGAATTTTTATAAGTTTTTGAGAGTTTTTTGTTAGAATTTAAGTCATTTGGGCTTTTTTTTCTTCATTTTTTGTTTATATTAT
>PXBB01000141.1 GCA_003565735.1 Bacteroidales bacterium | reverse complement strand
TTTACTATATGGGCGTCTTTAGATGCTTCAGGTCAGAACTAAATTAAAAAGGATAATACAGAATGTAAAAAGAATAATTTTTTAAGATTGTTTAATGTGTTAATAGTAAATAAATTAAATTTTTCCCAATGCAGGTAAGAAAACGTAATAAGTTGAAAATTTTATATATCGGACACAAGTATATGCCGGAATTTAAACAATTTTTTAAAAAGGTTTCATATCCGATTATTAATAGTATTTATAGGAACTTTTATTTAGTTGCGAGCAGACCATTGGGTATAATAAATGTTATCGTAAAAAAAGTTCCCCGTTCTTGGATTTTGAAACTTCCATATAAAGAACAATTGACTGCTTTTATGTATTCAGTAGGTATTTCAAGAAGGAACGCACGGTGCTATATCAAGTCGCTTAACCCCGAACAGTTTATTAATGAATTAAACAAAAACGATATCAAGTATGTTGTGCTGCGCTGGTGGGATAATTTTCCTCATATTGAAAAAAATGAAGATATGGATATACTTATGTATGAGGAGGATTTTTTAAAAATTCAGCATCTTATTACTTATAAGAAGAACCATAATAAGTGCGACATATATCTTCTAAATGGAAAATACCCTGGGCATTGGAACTATTTACCCTATTTTCCCAACAGTCTTTTTAATGATACGGTTAAAACACGGATACTACACAACAATACTGTGTATGTGCCTGCGCCAGAATTACATTTTGCTACAATAGCTTATCATGCAATTTTTCATAAAGGCTGCAAGTCGGGGTTGCCTGGCTTTAATATTCAAAATTGTGGTAAAAATATTGATGCGGAACATAATTATCCCGAGCTGCTTAAAAAATTGGCTAAAGAGATTAATTTAAATATTGAAATAAATGTCAAGACTCTTTATGATTGGTTAGATGAAAAAGGCTATACGCCCAATAAAGATACACTTGCTAAACTCATTGATGTGAACTCAGAGCTTTCTTTTTTACATCAAAAGAAAAAGTATGATTACAGCAGACCGGAAATGGCTGTTTTTGTTATTAGAGAAACAGCTGTTAAAGACGGATTAACAAATTTATTTATAGAGGTATTTAAATCCATGAATTTTTCTGTTTTATGGGTTGAACATTTAGATGCCGAAACCAAGAAAAAAACGGCCAAATATTTGAGAGGTGGTAAATGGGATAAAGCCCACTATCGAATTAGTGGTGGTGTTCCTGAAAAATTGATTGTTACCATGGATTTTCATCCCAGACAAATGATTTCTAAAGGCAATTCCAATTACAATTGGTTCGACAATAAAAATGTGCTTATTGCAAAGCAAAAATGCAGAAAAAAACTTATTCAAACAAAATTATTCAGAGATTATAACCCCATACATTGTGCAGATAATGAGGATGAGGCAGTAGATTATTTGAAAATTGCAATGCCGGATAAATTTCAGGATATTCTTGCTAAGGCTGACCGTATGCGCCAGAAATATAAAACCCATTATGAGGTTCTTAAAATATTATCAAAAGGGAAACGCTCCAAGGTTGAACTAATTAACTATAATGGCATTAAAGCGATAAAGAAAACTTTCAGATTAGAAAATGCTGTATTTTTTGAAAGAGAAAGATTCGTATTAGAGAAATTAGGAAAAAAATATTCATTTGTCCCAGAGCTTTATGAAATAGGAGATTGCTACTTTATTATTAAATATTATGACAATATTCTCAATTTTGATGATTTTAAAATTTTAAGGAAGCAACTGTCAAAATATCGCAATCAAGTAATATCCATTATTGAGAGTATGTATAAAGAAGGTTACGCCTATATCAATTTTACTCCTGAGAATTTAATAATAACCAAAAGCGGAACACTTAAAGCTATTGATTTTGAATTTGTTCAACCATACTTAAAAAAACCTGATAGTATTAACGATACTTTTGAGGTAAAGGGAGTGCCCAAATTATTTAATGGAGATTTGCCAAGTAGTTTTGACCACAGGAACAGTTCTTTTAATTTTGTATGGAAAGATTATGTGGGAAAATGGGAGCCTAGATAATTGTGAAATTATGAAAAATTAAATCTGCAAGCTGATTAAAAGTTCAAACTACAAATGCAACTTTTTTTTTGTTTTTGTTTTGAACGAAGTTTTACGAAGTTTGTGTTGGGTGATTTAGAGATTTTCTAATGCATTATTCGGTTTGAAATATGATCTTATTATGAGCATATAAATGTGGGGATGAAACAATGAAGGGCGTTTTTGGTTTCAATTTTTTTTACCTAACACTGCTGAGCTTAGGTAAGGTACGCGCACCATATTTTTCGAAACACAAACATGAGTTTCTCCTTTTTTTATATCAGGTATATCTGCGTAAGTGAGGGGCTCAATGCCGGCATTATGACTGTCAACTATGACGTGCCATTTTGATGGTTCTTTAAGAAAAGGAGCCTTTAACTCTAATGATTTTTCCGAAGCATTATGAACTACAAAAAGTTCATCAAATAAGGCAGGTCCTTCGAGGGTATTATTAATATGGTATGCCAGGTAAGAAGGTGGCTCAAAGGGTGTAAATGTGGCTTCATAATCGGGTACGGACAGGTCTATTATAACCTGTTGCTTGTTGTTGACAGCACCCGGATGTATAATGTTATTCCCTAACGGACTGTATGTGCCGTAAGGTGTGTGCCAGCTGCCGGGTTCCTTGACAAGCTTTATAATTAGAACATCAGGGTGTCCCCACTTACGGGGGTCAAACTTTTCAATTTGAGACCTGTCAAAGCGAATGCTTGCATTGCCTTGTGCATCAAATGATAAATGATGCATCTTCAGGTTTTTATCATTGGCTGGTGTGTCTTGGGGGTACAGCTCTCCGGCAATGTAATATTTTTCGTTAGCGGGACCGTTTATAAATATTAATTCCAAAGCTGTGAGCCTTTTATCATTGAAATCATGTAAATGTGTATCAGTAAATGCTGAAAATTCTTCTGTCAGGAATGTGAGCCCTTTTCTGACACTTTCACGATGTTCATAGCGCAGGCCCTTCAACTTACGCCGCATTTGTACCAGAGCTTTAAAATATGCCTGCATCGGTTTAGCGTAAGGTTCATAATTATTGCAGAGCCTATCCCAGCGAAACATGTTGGTAAAGTCACAGGAACTGTAAGAGTTTTCGTGGAATTGCGTTATGCCTTCTTCTTTATCAATTAGTCCGGATGTATGAGCTCTGTTTTGTTCCTTATCCATTTTGGCCAAAGGCTTAGTACGCATTATTTCATCGCCGCCGTGCCAAACAATTTTTCCCTGAGATGTAAACAAAATTGCGGCTGCCAGGCGCATAATACGTGCACGCTTTTCTTTTGTAGGGTCTTTTATGGTTAAATTAATTTTATCCCAGAGTGTGAAACCATCGTGAACTGTAAGAAAGTTAAGGCAATCTGTCGGCTGATATGCAAAACGGTTATAATCGCTGTTAAAAGCTTCCGATTGCAGGCTGTTTTTGCCAGCGGCAAAATTTTTAAGACCGCCTACGATAACTGTTGCTAAACGGTCGTATGTGTGAAAAGCACCCTGGACAAAACCCTTATTGTTTTTATAGCCGGTAATTCCATCACGCGCTGTATCATTAAAAAAAGCTATGTTAAAATCTTTGGAGGGGAAGTTTATTTTAGTAGTAGCTGCCTGCTCGCCTGTAGCGCTTTTATTTTTATCAATATCAGAAAAAAGCCAGCCCTCACCGTATAATATCAGGGCGTTTTTATTGTTAGCATCATAAGCTTTCCCAACAATATTGCGTATTTCCTGCATAGTGAAATGGTCAAGAAATGACATGAGGTCAAATCTAAAGCCATCGATATGGTATTCTTTAACAAAAAATACAAGGGCGTCAATAATTAGCTTACGCATCATTTTACGCCTGCTTTCAAGGCTTGGCCCTGCACCGTTTTTGCCTGATATTTTTGCATCTGTGCTATATCTGTAGTAGCATCCCGGAGCGACATTTTCGAATGTTTCTACAACATAGGTGTGATTAAATACCACGTCCATTATTACGCCCAAGCCGTTATGATGTAAACTTTGCACCATAGACCTGAACTCTTTAATCCTGATGTAAGGGCATTCTGCATTTGTTGATAGCCAGCCGCTAAGTGTAAAAAAATGATGCGGGTCGTAGCCCCAATTATAATTCACAGCTTCTTTATTACCATCACTAAAACTTCTGTCTCTTTCATTTACAGTATAAAATTTTTGGACAGGCATCAACTGAACATGTGTAATGCCAAGCTTTTTGAGATAGTCAATCTTCTCCTGAAAACCCCTATAAGTTCCTGCTATTGCTTTGCTTAACGTCCCCGGCTGAATAGTGAAATCTCTCACATGCAACTCGTATGCTATCATATCTGCCTCATTATCCATATGGCTTGTGTTGTTGTAAGTTTTAAGAAAACTTTGGGGGCGGGCTTTTTCTCCGTTAATATCAATAATTGCGGCTTTGCCTATATTATCTTTATCTGTTGGGGCAAATGCAGCCATTGATGGTGCGTAAGGGTCAAGTGCATAGCGGACTTCCCCATAGGCATATACGCCTAATTGATAATATAGTCCGTCAAGCGTTTTATAAGGTGTTGCGTCCTCTGGATTTAAGACAATTTTCCAAACGCCTTTTGCCGTATATTCAAAAGATTTGATTTTTATACATTTTTGATCTTGATCAAACAAAAGTATGTCCATTTTTCCGGCCGGGGGCGACCATACTTTAATGACAGCCTCACGCCCGTCATAAGTTAAACCTAAATCATGTACAGCTGTTGCGTCATAAACAGTATCAAGAATGCCTCCAATTTCAGGCGATAGATATAAAAAACTGCTAAAACCATCAACTTCAACAATGTAATTGCAAGCTTCTTGTACCGGTGCTTCTTTAACAATTATTTTATTTTCAGAGTAGCGGTAAGACAAAGCGGCTACTTTTGTGAGTGTAAATGGCGTTTCTGGACAGTCTGTGTGTATATAGTCCACCTTCTTTAAAACAAGCTGTGTGCTCTTTGGCGGCTCAGCGCTTTGCCAGTAAATTTCAATAAGCCCCGGCGCAGTTAAATAAGCACGACACTCCGGTGAGTGTTTTTTAAAGACGGCATAATCGTGCAAGCGGCTCATATTATGAACACGACCGTATTCAATTTTTTGTGTTGCAAAAGCAGACATAGACAATCATTGTTTTAAAGCTATTTTCCACAAATTTACAAAAACTCTAACCACTTGTGAGTCTCTGTTAAATCTTTTTTAAGTTGTCTATTATTTTATTAATAAATAGTGAAAGCCCGGAAATTATTATTAACTTTGAAAATATATTACAGTGCATAGGGATTTTAGTTCAGTTTTTGTCACAAGTATTTTTTAAAAAAGGAAAATGTCACAAACAATTTTGCTCATAATTTTTTTACTCATACATACCTTAAGCTTTTCTCAAATTCAGGTCACAGCAGAAGACATGCCTTTAGAAAATGCTGTTTATAAGCTTGAGACAGAAACCAACTGGTCTTCTTCAACATCATATGTAAATACAGGAGCTGATTATCTTTGGGATTTTACAGATGCTACGTTTTCTGGCTGGCGCAACGATACTTTTGTGAATGTGCTAAGCACACCTCTGGTTTATAATATTGTTTTCAACAATCCACTTGACCCCGATCGCAGAGCAAGTATAGCCACTCCTCGAAACTTTGCATTTCCGGTGCCCGGAGTAAACGTTGATAATGTTTTCTTCTTTATGCAAGAAACTCCTCAACAGTTTTCTGAAGTCGGATTTGGAGCATACTTCAATAATATACCAGTACCGGTAAAATATGATGTGCCTGATGTTTTGTATCGTTTTCCCGTAAGCTATGGCACCCAGGATAGTACTTCTACCGGGTTCTCACTAAACTTGCCCGGCTTTGGATATTATGGGCAGTCTAAAAAAAGAATAAATACAGTTGATGGCTGGGGAAATCTGCATTTGCCTCACGCATCCTTTCCTGTTGTAAGAATCAAATCGGAGATTTTTTACGAAGATACACTCTTTAATAATCAATTTGGATTTGGATTTACATTGTTTCGTGAAGAAACCGAATACAAATGGCTTTCCAAAGACAAGGGTGTTCCTGTATTGTATGTTGTTGAAAGTGAATTTAATGTTTTTGTGGAAGCTTACGATTCTATGTATTTCAGTATTGCCGGTACTGATGTAGTAAATAAACACAAGGGTTTTAAATTGTACCCCAATCCCACTTCTGATTTTTTATATGTGAGTTTCAACAACAATAAGAAAACTGACGTTTTATATGCACTCAAAGACAGTCATGGACGTATCGTTTGGGAAAACACTAAAAATGCTGTGCCACCTGGGAAAACACTTGACAGAATCAACATGTCTGAGCTTAATATTAAAGCCGGAGTGTACTTTTTAACGATTAGGGCGAAAGACCTTTTTTTGATAGAGAAAGTTGCGATATTATAAAGCTTAGTTCGCTTCTGAAAAAACTTTTTTACTTATAAATTCAGGGATTGATAATGGGATAAATCAGTTTTATTGCTTTCTTCAAATGAGCCTTCGTATATAATTAGTAAATTTGCGTTCCACAACATTTCTAAAAAAATATCTATGAATGACAAAAAGAAAATTGGCATAGCATCTGATCATGCCGGCTTTGAATACAAAGAATTGATAAAAAACGAAATATTAAAAACCTACGAGGTGCAAGATTTTGGCACTTTTTCGGCAGCAAGTATGGACTATCCCGATGTTGCGCATAGCCTGGCAGAAAGTGTCTCAAACGGGATATTACCTATGGCTGTAATTTTATGTGGCAGTGGTAATGGTGTTTGTATGACAGTTAATAAACATAAAAATGTCAGAGGTGCTTTATGTTGGAATGAGGAAATTGCCCGATTGGCACGCTTGCATAACGATGCTAACGTGATTTGTTTGCCTGCTCGTTTTCTGAATGTTGATCAGCTTAAAAAGATTATGGATGCTTTTCTGACCACAGATTTTGAGGGTGACAGACATCAAAGAAGGGTAGAAAAAATAAACTTGTGAGTCTATGATTATTTTGGGTATTACCGGAACTATTGGTGCCGGAAAAGGAACTGTAGTTGATTACCTTATAAAAAATAAGAGTTTTAAGCATTATGCTGTAAGGGATTTTTTGACAAAAGAAATACTATCAAGAGGCATGCCTGTAAATCGCGACACAATGGTTGTTGTGGCCAATGATCTCAGAAAAAAAAATGGGGCGGCTTTTATCATTGAAAAGCTTTACGAAGAAGCCAGTAAAAATAACAGTAATGCTGTTATTGAAAGCATCAGAACGCCAGGGGAAATTGACCTGCTTAATACCAAACCTTCCTTTTTTTTGCTGGCCGTCGATGCCAAGCCGGAAGTAAGATACCAGCGTATCAAGCAGCGCCGGTCAGAAACAGACCATGTTGATTTTAAAACCTTTCTTGAAAATGAAAAACGGGAAATGCATGCCAAAGACCCTTATAAACAAAATCTGTCGGCTTGTATTAAAAGAGCTGATTACGTCTTTAATAATGATGGCAGTCTTCAGGATTTATTTAACAAGATAGAATCTTTTTACTCTAAAATTGTTCAAAAAAACTAACTTTGCAAAAATATTTTTTTTGTTTAACTGTTTTGTCTAACAAAGAATTACATTTTATTGAAACAATTTAAAACTGAATCACATGACAAACGAAGAAAAAGAAGTAAAACAAACTAAGAACAGCAACAAAAAGTACACTTATCTGATTATAATTTTGTCTGTTGTAATTATTATTCTTACGTGGTTGCTATTGGTAACGAGATCAAAAGTGGATTTTGTTTTTCTTGAGAAAGTAGAAGCTGAACGCAGAAGTTTTGAATTGCAGATGGAACTGGATTCCATTATGTTCGAATACAACTCGATACAACACGAGTACGACAGTGTGATGTATGAAAAAGATAGTATTATTTCCGCCAATGCAGAAGAAATACAAAAGCTTATCGCTTCTCAGGCCGATTATAGGCGGATAAGAAGGCAGCTTGACCACCTTAGAAGAGTAACTCAAAGCTACGTTCTGCAAATAGACTCTTTACACCAGGTAAATACTGCCTTAAAAGAAGAGAATATACGTATTCAACGGGATTATGAGAGAGAGTCTGAGCGGTCAACAAAGCTGACACAGGTAACAGAAGAACTATCCGAAAAAGTAGAAATAGCTTCGCAGTTAAGAGCCTATCAAACTGTCGCACATGGTATCCGAGAGCGCCGTGGGGACAGGGAAGACGCTACTGATAGAGCAAGGCGTACAGACCGCATACGTATATGCTTTACAATTAGTGAAAACCGAATTGTTCCCGTAGGACCAAAAACAGTTTATGCCCGCATTGCTAATCCTAATAATGAAATATTGTCCAGAGGTACTGGCGATGCTTATGCTTTTATTCATAACGGTGAGCTCATTCAGTATTCCGTGAAAAAGGAAATTAATTACAGAGGGCGTGCAGAAACTATATGCATGTATTGGGATAAAATTGAGGATTTTGAATCAGGGACATACAATATTGCGCTTTTTGTTGATGATTACGAAATAGGACAGGCTATACTTGAATTACGTTGATAATATAATGAATCAACTGTTAACAGCTTTATGATGCTTTAAAGCAGGCATTGTTTCACTGACATTTATTAATTCTTTAATATTAACAACAGCTCAAATAATCATTGAATGCGATTTCATCTAATCTATCCCAAGTGGGAAAAATTACCCGGGCAAACCACTTTTCATTTGCCGCCTCACGGCCCCGTTGTTTTTGCAGCATCCCTCCCTGCATATGTTGATGTGCATTTTACCGATGAAAATGTTGAAGAGATTTTGTTTGACGATACTGTCGATTTTGTTGGTATTTCAATGATGTTGACCACACAGGTGAAAAGAGGTTGGGAAATTGCATCCCGTTACAGGAAACTTGGCAAAAAAGTTATTTTTGGCGGTATATCTACCATGCTTCATGCCGAAGAAACTATGCAACATGCAGATGCTGTTTTTCTGGGGGAGTCTGAAGGTAAAATGCAAGAAGTTTTTGATGATTTTCGCAACAACAGACTAAAGAAAGTTTACAATTTTTTAAATGATTTGCCAGACATCAGTATTGTTGGATCTGCGCGCCGCAACATCTTTAATGATGCACTCTATTACCACAAGGGCACACGCATGGTTGATCTTTTTCATGCTTCACGCGGCTGTCGTTACGACTGTTACCCCTGCGCTGTTAGTTACCTGGGGGGTAGAAAGTTCAGACCTCGTCCTATTGATAAATCCATAGAAGAACTTGCAGGGATTAACAATAACCGGGTTTTTATTGTTGACAATTCTTTGGCGTGTGATACACAATGGGAGAAGGACCTCTTCAAAGAAATGATACCTCTTAAGAAAAACTGGTGCAGCCATACCATAGAAGATGATCCCCAGGTGCTCGATCTGGCTGCTCAGGCAGGCGCATGGTATGTGTATCAGGCCATTTTTGATACTTCTGATTATATCAAAGAACGTATCAAAAGATATCACGATTACGGAATAGCGGTTGAAGGGACCATATTGCTTGGGCTTGATGACCATACTGAAGATTCTATCAAAAAACTTATTGATTTTTTGCTCGAAATAAACCTCGACCTGGCCGAGTTTACCGTACTTACGCCCTTCCCTCAAACAAGGGCTTACAGTGATCTGTTCAACCAAAATCGTATTTTCGATTTTGACTGGAACCATTACAATGCAGGTAAAGTTGTTTATCATCCGAAAAATATTTCAGTAGAAAAACTTCAGCAGCTTTACCACTATGCTTGGGAAACATTTTATCAAAATGAATCTCAAAATGCAAAAATGTTTAAACTTTTTATGAAGGTTATTAATAAGGAAATTGATAACGGTACATATAAACCCCGAAGCAAATCTGTTGCAGGCAAAAGCTTCGGAAGAGATATCATCAGAGATTAAACCCATTTACTGTGTCGTGATACATGCTACGTATTGGCATTTAAAAAGCTATGCATTCATTTTTTTGCAGGGGGCTGATAGTTTGATAAAACCCCTCAATGGTCGTCAAAAAAACTGTTGTCGAAATTTACCAGATAAAGTTTATCTATGGCACGTGTAGATGCTGTATATAACCATCTTAAGAAAGAGGAATCCATATGTTCTTTTTTCAGGAAACCATAATCAATAAAGACTGTTTGCCATTGTCCTCCTTGTGCTTTATGAGTAGTGATGGCGTAAGCAAATTTGACCTGAAGCGCATGAAGCTCATTGTTTTGTCTTAGTTGAGCAGCTTTTTCCTTTTTTGTTGATATGTCTTCATAATCTTTAAGGATTTCATCAAAGAGTTTTTTGCTGTCTTCTATCCCTAAGGAAGGCCCCTCACTATCAATAGTATTGAGTATGATTGTAGTTTCAAAACTGATATCATCCGGATAGTCGACCATGCGTATGGTAACATCAGCAAAGTCGAAGCCATATAAAGAATAAAAACGATTGATACGCATTATTTCAATAATATCACCATTGGCAATAAACCCTGCGCTATGTCCTTCCGGAAGGCTGGTGTAGTTGTTTTTAACCACCATCAACAAATCTCCGGCAGCAATAACGTCTTCTCGAAAAAGTATCATGTATCTAATTTGCTTATTGTAAAGGTTAGCCCTCTTATTACTTCTGCATAAAATAATTACATCGCTGAGATCATTTTGCATGTAAGCTTGCTCAAGAATTTCTTTAAATTCCGGTCCGGATACTTTTACGATGTCGTTATGGTCTTCCAATTTAAAAAAAGGCGTTTTACAAATGTTGTGGCTCAACTGGTAGCGTAGTGCTGTAGCGTTTGCCAATATCCCTGATTCTTTTTGCTGTCGTACAACAGTTGTAAAATGGGTATGATAGACATCAAACCCATAATTTTTACTTAAAACCTCAGCATCCAATGCCGGTGAAAATATGGAGCCTACCGGTGGCAGTTGGGCTTTGTCGCCAACCATGATAAGAAAACAATTTTTGCCACTGTTTACGTATTCAACCAGATCGCTGAGCAAATTGCGTCTGAATTTATGAAGACCTTCAGATGTGTCGCCAATCATAGAGGCTTCATCAACAATGAAAAATGTTTTTTTATGAAAATTTGGCTGAATTTCCAGCTGGTTATAACCATCATCATTTATTTTTAGAGTGTAAATTCTTTTATGAATAGTCCATGCTTTTTTTTGTGTGTAACTGGACATCACCTTGGCAGCACGTCCTGTAGGCGCAATAAGCACAGACCTATAGCCGGTTTGTCCGAGGAATTTAACTATAGCATTTATAAAAGTTGTTTTTCCGGTTCCTGCATAGCCGGTTAGTAAAAATAAAGGACGTTGAGAGCTTGATAAATAGAAAGCAGCAAATTTATGTACGCCCTTATTCTGACATGAAGTTGGTGTATCTGCTAAATGCCTTGCAATAGATGCACCTATATCTTGTGCTGACATAAAATTGCTGCTTTCTATATTATTGCTGGATTTTTTTTGTTAATCGTTACCGCTTTTCATTTTCCATTGCCCCGTTTTTTTATAAAAGAGGCATCATTAAGAATTTCTGCGATTTAAAAATTTGAAAGCCAAAAAATTACTTTTTACCTAAGTATGCTGAAACACTTTCATGTGAAGGTTTCATTGCTTCATCGCCTTTCTTCCAGTTGGCCGGACACACTTCGCCATGTTCTTCAAAATATTGCAAAGCATCAACCATTCGTATGGCTTCATCAACACTGCGGCCTAAAGGAAGGTCGTTAATTAACTGATGACGGACTACGCCTTCTTTGTCAATTAAAAACAAACCGCGATAAGCTACCGGAGCACCATTAAAGGCCATCTCTCCATCTTCTGTGTAGTCGTAACTGCCTGCCAAAACGCCATAGTTCTCAGATATGGTTTTTGATAAATCAGACACCAATGGATATTTTACACCTTTGATGCCGCCATCTTTCAATTCTGTGTTGAGCCATGCCCAATGCGAAAATTTCGAGTCAATGGAACAACCAACAACGGCTACATTCCTTTTTTCAAATTCTTCCATTTTTTCCTGAAAAGCAATTATTTCAGTGGGGCATACAAAAGTAAAGTCTAATGGATAAAAGAAGAAAATCACATGTTTTTTCCCAATGTATTGCTCTAATGAAAACTCATCTTGAAAATCACAGCCGTTTACAACTGCTTCTGCTTTGAAAACCGGTGCTTTCTTTCCTACTAATACTGACATAATATTTATTTTTTTTTAAGGTTTATATTTTTGATTTAATATGATTTTAATAATCGTTATTCGGTTGCAAAAATATACATTTCCTTTTATTTATTCTAAATAAAAATGCGGGCTTTTTGTTAAAGCTTGTTAAAAATGTATGAGCGCAGCCAGAGCACCAGCCACCATTACAATAAATTTAATGAAATTAAATCTGTGATTTTGGTCAGATTCAAAAAGAATTGTTGTTGAAATGTGCAGAAAAATACCTACAACGACTGCCATTGTATATTTGAAAAACATATCGGCGTCGGCAATAAAGTGCGCTCCCAGCAGATTTGTAAAGAGCGCCCCTGCCGGAGCAGACAGCGCAAAAATTAGTAAGAATATGATGGCTTTAGGCCGCTTAATATTGTTATGGAGCATTAAGGTAGCTAGCACAATGGAAATTGGAATATTATGCACAATGATGCCAATCAAAAGCTTATTTTGTAATTCTACAGAATCAAACTCTCTCGCAAGAGGCATGCCTTCTAAAAAAGAATGCAGACATAGACCAATCATTAATGGCCACAAAGAAATAGACATTACATTGGCCGTGTGATTATGATGTGATTCATGATGATGTTCGAGATGCCCATGTTCTACACCTTTAGTTAAATAGTCAAGAATAAGTTGTAAAAAAAAGCCACTCAAAATCAGTAAACCAATAACATGATGGGTGCTGTGATGGTGATGCCCATGTGCGCATGAAGCATCATGTTCATGTTGAATATGATCTACAGCGTAATATATTTGCGGTACCAGTTCGTTAAATATAAGGGATATGAGATATGCGCCACTAAAAGCAACCAGCAATTTTAAAACTTTGGTGTTTATTTTAAAAAAATATACACTTAACCCTGAAAGCATAATAGGAAGGAATAACCCCAAAAAGACAATTAAACGCATGCGTGTTTTATTAATATTTTTTGGCAATATAGCCACTTTTGCTTACAGGAGCTTTATCGAGTTATGCTGAGCTATATTTCTTAAGACCCGCCAAAACACAAAATTATAATCTCCGTTGAGCAAAATTAATGCAAAGTTAAAGTTTTATAAAGAGCTGTAATAAAAAAATGCATATTTTTAAAATCGTTTGCTTCCAGCATTTTAAGGACTATAGATAAACTTAATGCATGATAAAAACTCAATATATTTTACTCAAAATCAGGGTAAAGAAGGTGTTTTTTTCTTATTTTTTTAAATTGGTTGATGTCATTTTGCCATGTTGCTCTTATTTCTTCAGCGCTGAGACCATCAATAATTTGCTTCCTCAGTAAATCTGTTCCTGCAAGTCTGTCAAAAAAATTATTAAAAAAATTATCATGACCAGATAGTTCATTGTATAATTCAATAAGCCAATGCAGATATATTTTTTTATAATTTTTCATAAAAACTTTCCCAAAATCGCTGAGGTCGAAACCGTAGCATTTTTTTCCGAGGTGTGGTGGGTTTTGAGCGCCAGGCATACTGCGTGGTGTAAAGCTATAAGTACCTGAAGTAATCTTGGGATGACCAATCACCTGAAAGGGTTTGTCCGTCCCTCGTCCAAGGCTTACTGTAGTGCCTTCGAAAAGACATAATGACGGGTATAAATAGATGGCCTTCATGTTGGGGAGGTTAGGTGATGGCCTTATAGGTAGTTGATAATAATAGGTGTGGTTATAATTCTCGACCCTTACATATGATAAGTTACATTGTATGCCATTTTTAAGCCAGCCTTCTCCGTTAATCATTAAAGCATATTCGGCTATAGTCATACCATGGACAATCGGAACCGGGTGCATCCCCACGAATGACTTGAATTCAGGTTTTAAAACGGGACCGTCAACATAAAAGCCATTAGGGTTAGGTCGGTCGAGAACAATAAAATGAATGTCATTCTCAGCGCAGGCTTCCATTACGTAATGCATCGTTGATATATAAGTGTAAAAACGAGCCCCCACATCCTGAATGTCGAAAATGACGATATCAATATCTGCAAGGTCCTCAGCACGGGGTTTGAAGTTCCTTCCATATAATGAAACAACAGCTAAACCTGTTTTTTCATCTGTATAGCTGTCTATATGCTCTCCGGCATCAGCAGTGCCACGAAAACCATGTTCCGGCGCAAATATTCTTTTTAAATTAATTCCTGCATCCAACAAGCTGTCAACAAGATGCGTTTCCCCTATAGTTGCAGTATGGTTTACTACTACAGCTACGCGCTTATTTTGCAGCATCGGAAAATAAAGTTCTGTACGTTCTGCGCCTACACGAACATCATCAATAGTTACCGTTCGGTAAAGTATTTCTGACGATTTTTGTAATTGTGCATAAATAATTGATAAGGATAATGATAAAAATAAAGTAAGAGACCATTTTTTACACATAATACTAAAGATAGAGATTAAAAAAAGCTTTTTTAAAACTATCCAAAAATAGTCATATTTTTGCAAAAAGAAAAAAAAGTTGTGAATCTCGAATTATTTATAACCCGAAAACTTTATGGTGTTAAGCATAAACATGCATTTTCAAAAAATGCTGTCAATATTGCCATATTGAGTGTTGCACTTGGACTTGTTGTGATGATTATTGCAGTAGCAGTGGTTACCGGTTATAAAAATGAAATTTCTAATAAAGTTATAGGATTTAGTGCTCATATTCAGATTACACATTTTGATACAGGCTTATCATTTGAACAAAGACCAATTAATAGGAATGCCGCTTTTTACGAAGAATTAAAAAATGATGCCCACATACGACATGTTCAGGTTTATGCATCAAAAGCCGGCATAATACGCACGGACGAACATATACAAGGGCTTGTTGTTAAAGGTGTAGGCAGCGATTTTGATTGGACATTTTTTGAAAACAACCTGACAGATGGGCAAGTTTTCAGTGTTAGTGATACTTCTAGAACAAATGATATCCTCATTTCAAAAGCTATAGCCGATTTGTTAAAATTGAATGTGGGCGATAGGGTACATATATGGTTTATTCAGGATCCGCCACGTGTCAGGGTCTTTGATATTTGTGGCATTTATGAAACAGGGCTGGAAGAATTCGACAGAATGTTTGCTTTAGCAGATATTGCACACATACAAAGACTTAATGGCTGGGATAGCACTCAGGTGGAAGGCGTGGAGGTATTTATCAATGACTTTAGCAAACTTCAGGAAATTGATGAATATGTTTACAATATGATTGACTTTGATATGCAGTCCAGAAATATTAAAAATTTGTATCCCTCAATTTTCGACTGGCTCGATGTACTGGACTTGAACGCTATTGTGCTTATTGTTATTATGCTTATAGTAGCTGCCATAAATATGATTACCACTTTACTTATTATCATTTTGGAGCGCACCAACATGATTGGTATTCTCAAGACAATTGGAGCGCAAAATGCCAGCATTCGACGCATTTTCGTATATTATGCGGGATTTATTCTTGCCAAAGGTTTAATTTGGGGCAATCTCATCAGTATTGTCTTGTGTCTTCTTCAAATTCACTTTGGGCTTATCACATTGTCTCAGGAAACCTATTTTGTTTCCGTTGTACCGGTCAACCTGAACTTATTGCACATTCTGCTTATTAATGCAGGGACTATAATATGCACATTATTAATGCTTGTTGGACCTTCTTATATTACTACCAAAATATCGCCGGTAAAAGCTGTTAAGTTTGATTAACTGCTTTGCAGCTCGGTTTTATAATTCTCGTAGTGAAGCAGCAGTTCTGAAGTATAGAAATTTGAGAAAATGAAAAAGATTCCAGGGCTTTTGTAAGTTGAACTACAACAATCCATCTTATACATGATTGGGTTTGCTTTTTTTGAATAAAACCGCTTCGAAGTTTTAAGAAATATTAATGATATAATAATCTTTGTTTAAGCTAAATTGTGTAATTTTGCAAAACATTAGCAAACAAAGGACAATGAAATATGCAAAATAATACGACAGATGATATATAAAAGATTTTATAACGCAGTAATTGTCATACTTGTCATTTTTTCGATTCAGGTTTCTATTGCATCTGACCACAGTATGTCTTTAGCTTCCGATTATAATGAATGGCTTAAGGAGTACAGGAAGTTTCAAAAAAGTGATTTTGATTCAACGGCTGAAGATTTGTTAGTCCTTACGGCTTTACAAAGTAGAATCATTGAAAGCAGTGTGTATTTGTCGGACTCTTTGCAATATTATCAAAATACCATAGCTGAAGTTTTGGAAAACAAAAAGCTCATAGAAAAAGATTTGCAAAAAAACATTTCTCTTGCTGAAGAAAGTCAGGCCAGATTGAATAAGTTATATATAATCAGCAGTGGGCTTCTTTTTTTTGCCCTACTGTTTCTTTTTTTACAAATTCGTAGTAACCAAAAATTAAAAAAAGAACTGACTCATAAAGCTGAATTGGAAAAGCGCCTTGAAAAGAAAATTTACGAAATGCAAAACAATTTTGAGTTAACCCTTCAAGAAATAAGGTCAAATAATGAAAAATTAGAGAACAGACAGCAGGAAAAAAATAAATATTATCAGGAAAGCATTGCTGATTTAAATAAATCGCTTGAACGCGAGAAGGATTATCAAAAAGAGCTGATTGAAAGACACCAAAAACAATTAGATGATTTAAAATCACGCTATTTGCGAGATCAAAAAGAAGAAAAAGAAAAACATAAAGCTGATAAGCTAAGATGGTCGGACGAATTGAGTATGATGACAAGGAAATGGGAAGAAGAAAGTGTAATGACAGAAAAGTTAAGATCAGAAATTAGCAAACTCAAAGATGAAATATCAGCTAATGAAGAGTCCATAAGAAATCTTATACAAAAAAGAGAATTAAGTGAAGCATCATTAACGGAAGAAAATAAAAAACTTGTCATTCAGGTAAAAGAACTTCAAAATATTTTGCAAAAGGAGCTACAGGTAAGAAAAGACATGATGAAGTTTATAGAGGAGTTTAAAACAATAAGATAAATCATTTTAATAACACTAAATAAAACTAATAACTTATGGATAACCAGGATTTTGATAAAAATATGGATTTAGAATCAGCCAAAAAACTTATTGATGCCGTAAAAAAGCAGTTTGAAATTGAAAATCAGAAAATGTATGATTACCGTCAGGAAATCTATCAAGAGAAGGATTTTAAACCACGAAAATTTTATGCGTATAATGGGCCCAACTTCTATCTTGACAGGCAGGCACTTGTTTTTAATTTATTCATAGCGCCTCAGGGCGATTCTGTTGAGTTTTATAAAGCAGAAATAGTAAAACATTTACCAAAACTACAGGAAATAGAAACACCTTATGTTGTGTATTTATTTGCTGAGGTCATCATGCAAGTGCTGAAAATGGATATAGACCTTTATGTAAGCAAGTATGCCATAAGTTCGGATGGCGATGAATATGTGATTGCCGTTGAATATCTTGATGAAGAAATTGCTGAAGAAGCTGTTTTTTTAGTCAGTGATTGGTTTAGGGCCATAACTAATAACATAAAATTCGATTTTGAGAAAGAGTTTCTTAAGCTTCAGCAAGATTTTGATAAAACTTTATATGGTGGGCCAACTCTTTATGCGCTTATCGAAGCCGGTGTTAAACTTAATATTCCCGTATGTTATCTTTACGAAGAAAACCAATTTATGTGGGGCTATGGCAAAAAGCAATTACGTGGCCGTTCTACAACTTTTCAAACGGATAGTATTAAAGATACTGAGTTTACCATGTACAAAGACATGGTTGCTGACTTTTTGGAAATGTGTGGTTTCCCAACGCCCAAAGGCAAGAATTGCTTTGATGAGGAGGACATTGTACAAGAGGCCTTGGCACTTGGTTTTCCTGTGGTAGTGAAGCCTGTTGCCGGACATAAGGGGCAGGGTGTTACAACTGGTATAGAATCTGAAAGTGAAGTCAGGATAGCTTTCAAAAAAATTGTTGCTGCCGCCAAAGAAGAAGGCGTAAATTTTGACGGCGCATTGGTGCAAACGCAAATTTATGGCACCGATCATCGCCTTATATCTGTTGATGGGAAATTTGTGGCGGCTCTTGAAAGGGTTCCTGCTTATGTTGTAGGTGATGGTAAAAGCACTATTGAACAACTCATAGAGGTGGAAAATGCAAAGATTATTCGTCTTGATAATGCACGGTCGCCTCTTTGTAAAATTCAAATTGATGAGAATTTAATTGACTATCTTCGTTTACAAAACATGACTCTTAACTCTGTGCCCGAACAGGATCAGCACATAACCTTGCGCCGTGTGGCTAACATCTCTGCCGGAGGTGTATCTATTAATGTAACCGAAAAAATTCACCCACTCAATATTAAACTTGTGGAAGATATTGCAGGCTATCTGGATGTAAAAGCTTTAGGGATAGATGTATTGGCTGAGGATATTTCTAAACCATGGACAGAAGGGAATTTTGGTATTATTGAAATAAATGCAGGGCCCGGTGTTTTCATGCATTTAGCTCCTGCTTATGGGGGTTCTGTTGATGTGCCTAAGTTTATTATTACTTCTCATTTTAAAAATGGAGATGATGGACGTATTCCCATTATTGCGACAAATACTTTATGCCCTGAACTTGCCCAGCTTCTTTTCAATGCTTACAGACAGATCAATAAGCAGCTTTTTGTGGGTGCTCTTACCAATGAGGGGGTTTTCTTTAATGGTGCTTTTTTCCATAAAAATCCCAACCACGACCAAAATGTGAAGCTCATCTTAAGGCATCCTAAGCTTGATGTAGCTATATTTAAACATAATAAAGATGACATTTATGACTATGGTCTTTTTCACAGTGGTCTTGATATTGTTATCCTTGATAACGCCGATTATGCTGAAGAAGTAACTCTTAAAGACCAAATGACACAAGAGAGTCTGTTGCTTGAGATCATAGAAAATGAAATAAAACTTATGAAGAACGGGGAAATACTTCATGCTACAACTTGTGAAAATGAAGAAGACAAGAATTTGCAAATTGTTGAACTTTTAAAACCTTATTTAGAAGCATTTATCGAAATGCATAGGGTAGGATAGGTTTTACCTGATATAAGGATGTAGTAGTAAGATGGGCTTGATTTTACCCGTCAATTCATGATTGAAGTGACAGGCATTCATACTTTTTTGGTTAATCAAATGACCATATAAATTCTTTAAAAGCATTACGCTCCCGTGCTGTTGTTTCAGCTTTTTTCAAATCATCCGGTAGTTTTTCAGGGCTGTCTAAGTAACCAACGGCAATAACTGTGTAAATATCAAAATCATTATCTATTCCGAATGCTTTACGTAAATTATCTTGGTCAAATCCGCCCATTTGATGTACAAATAAACCCTCATATGTTGCCTGATGTGTTAAAGCGCTGACGGCTTGCCCCAGGTCGTAGGCGGCTGTGGGGTTTTGTTTCCCATTATGAGAATACGTTTTTTTCGTACATGCTACTAATAGAACCGGCGCAAATTTAGCCCAGGCTTTATTGAAAGGAATTAAATGTTCATATATTTTTTCATAAACACTTTTTTGACTCTTTATACCCACAATAAAACGCCAGGGTTGTTCATTAAAAGCGGAGGGAGACCAGCGTGCTGCTTCAAAAAGTGCATATATTTTTTCCTGTTCAACAGCTTTATCTGCAAAAGACCTGGGGCTCCACCGTTTAGAAGCCAAATTATTAATAGGATATGACGTTGAAGTAGATTGCTTAGGATTTTTCATGAAGATATCTTTTTATGAGTCTTAATTTATGTGTGTACTTATTTTCATTATAGTTAAATATGCCATAATGGTCTATTGAGTCGTAGCGAACACTGCCGGAGGCATGCAAAATGGTGCCTTTACCTGTAATAATCCCTGTATGCACAATTTGACCTTCTGCATTGTCAAAAAAAGCGACATCGCCGGCTTTAGCATCAGATATGAAGCTTATTGTCTCTCCTTGTTGAGCCTGGTCATGCGCATCTCTTTTTAGTTGAATACCATTGATCTTAAAAATCATCTGCACTAAACCCGAACAATCTATGCCAAAGGGGCTACGCCCACCCCATAAATACGGTGTGTTGAGATACATTTTCGATGTTTCAATAATGACTTCTGCACTTACATTTTTACGCACACCTATTGTGTCTCCCTCATAAGTATATTGGGTGTCGTCTATATAAAATACTTTTCCATTTAAATATGGAATAACACTCCCCATTAAAATAGGGATGAAGCATTTTTTTTCGTGATTAAAAATTAGTTGAACAAGTTCAGTTGTATGTAGCTGGCTTAAAGCCTGTATTTTTTGAAATGTATTTTCTGAAATAAGATGGACTTGCTTTATGTCAATCCATCCATGATAATCATCATGTAAGGTTTTGATAAAAACCCAATCCTCTGAAGTTTCTTTGATTTCATAAGTTTCTCCAAAAAGGATTTGATTCACCATTTCTTCTTTGTGTGAGGGCCCCGAGCGTATAGGTGCGACTGATAAATGACATATTCCTGCTTGATTCATATGTAATTATTATTCTTATTAAGCAAATATAAGAGTATTTTTTTAATGATGAGCAATACAGCGATAATAATAATTGGGGTATAATCGTCAGAAAAAAAAGCTGCCTCTATAGAGTTAGAGGCAGCTTTTTTCTGAAAAATCTCTGATAGCCTTTATCTGATAAGCGTCACAGTACCTCTTTTATGCACATAAATGTTTTCGTTGTTTCTGAACTTAATCACGTAGGCGTAGGTACCCATGGGCATATCGCTGCCGTTGTAAGTTCCGTCCCAACCTTCGTCAGGGTTGTTGGTTTCGAAAACTTTTTTGCCCCATCTGTCAAATATCATGAATGTATAGTCGCTGGGGTCGATAAATACATTTTGTGGCATAAATTCAGTATTGTAGCCTCTTGGCACAAAAGCGCTGGGCACAAATAGTTTAGGCACCTGGGTAGCTGCCGCATAATTTGAAGTGCTGGTCTCAGCAAAACCGTAGGTATTTCCGGGTCCTTCCTGAGCCATTACGAAATATAC
>PXBB01000057.1 GCA_003565735.1 Bacteroidales bacterium | reverse complement strand
TCCAAAAAAATATGTATTTTTGTTCATGTAGAAGGTTTTTAGCGAAGCAAATCTACACAAATAAAGAGAAAGGAAGTTATAGAACTTCCTTCTCTTTAAATTTTTTATCGGACAACAGTGATAAAAAATTAGTAAAAATTTCTGTTTTGTCCTTTAGGACATTAACAAATAGCAACATCATTATGGCAAAATTGAAATAATGACGTGATCTTTGATGAGAAATACATCTTTAGAGAAATTAACTGATACTGAAAAGAAAAATTGAGCCTGGTTAATCCACTATGTGGAAAATATATTCTTAAGCGATTGTTTTTATGAATATTGTAGCCCTAACGGGCTAGAGATTACTCAGAAATGCAGAGCGTGCACGCATTATACATAAAAACTAGGAAATCTTAAAATTTTAGTAAAAATCAAATATTTTTTTAAAAAAAAAGCATTTTGTTTTCGACTATTTTTGTAATTTAGTCGAAAATTTATTTTTACAGCTGTTTGACTAACAATCAGCACTTGTTTTTACATATTGTTTAATTTGATATTTCAAAACATGGAAAAAATCGCTGCATTTGTGCTTAAATACAGGCTTGGGGTTATCATATTTTGCGTTATAATAAGCATCATAATGGGCTTACAGTTACGACATTTAGAAATAAACTCTGATGTAACGACTTATTTACCTGAAGATGATCCTTCTGTTGAGCTTTTTAAGTATATAGGGGAAACATATGCGATGAGTTGGACTGCCATCATAATCATTGAAAGTGATGATGTTTTTTCTGTTGAAAACATTGAGTATATGGATGTTATAACGCAAGAGTTGCAATATATAGAAGGCATTGAGTTTGTAACAAGCTTAACTAATGTTTTGGATATACGCAAAACGGAAGATGGTTTTGACATCAACCGATTGATAGACCCTTTTGAATTACCAAGAACAGAAGAAGAGTCAGCCTATATACGTCATTATGCACTAAACAACGATATGTTCAGAGGGCGTTTGGTTTCTGAAAATGGTCAGTATGCGCTTGTTTTATGTCAGATTGATGAGTTTTATGACAAGAATGAGGTGGCAACGGAAATACGTGAGACTATAGAATCTTTGAATTTACCCTTAGAGCTTTACTTTGAAGGCATGCCATTCCAGATACAAAGCATATTAGAAGGCATTATTGATGACTTGATTCTATTGACACCCCTTATAGTGATAATTATATTGCTGTGTTTATACTTAAGTTTCAGGAGTTTCAGGGGCGTATTACTACCCATATTAGCAGTGTCAATGGGTATTATCTGGACAATGGGTTTGATGGCTGTTTTTGGTGTACCCCTGACCCCCATTTCTGACGCATTGCCCGTTGTGCTCTTTGCTGTAGGAAGTGCTTACGGCATCCATGTTATGAATAAAATAAAGTTAAGTGTTAGCACAACGCCTAATAAAATGGAGTCGCTGAGAAAAGCGATGGCTGAAATAAGTCTGGCTATTACTTTGGCAGGTATTACAACCTTTGTGGGTTTTATGTCTTTCGTATTTAGTACCTATCTTGAAATTGTAAGTGATTTTGGCATTTTTGCTGCTCTGGGTGTTCTTTTTATATTGTTTTTATCCATAACATTTATCCCTGCTGCTGCATCATACTTTTCGTTTACAGGTGAAAAGCATGAAAATCAAAAACATCAAATTAAATTTCTGGAAAAGCTTTTGGAAAAAATAGCACGCTCAGTCATTAAATACAACAAAGCTATTGTCGTGTCAGGTATCTTGGTTGTTATCATAGCTGTTTTAGGCATCCCACGTATAGAAAGAAAGGTTGACATACTGGAGTATTTTAAGCCTGAAACATCCATCAGGCAAAGCGCTGCAATTATGAACAATAAGTTTGGCGGGTCACTACCAATACAAATAGTGGTTGATGGCGACATTCAGTCTCCTGAAGTTATGCAGCGTATAAAAGAAGTCAGCCGGTTTTTGAACACTATGGATGATGTGAGCAATGCACGATCAATAGCCGATTATATTGAAGAGATGAACGATGCCATGGGAGATGGCAAAAAAATCCCGGACTCAAGAGAAAAGATTGGAAATCTTTGGTTTATGATTGAAGGGGAGGATGTTATAAGTCAAATGGTAAACCATAGTAAAGATGAAGCTGTGGTTTACGCTAATATGCAAAATGTTGATGCTCAAAGAGTAAGAGAAATAAACCAAAGCATTAATCAGCACCTGAAAACTTTAGAAGCTGATGATATAAGCTTCAAGGTGACAGGTATGCAGGCTATATACTCTAAACTGGATGAAAGTATGTTAAAAAATTTAACACAGAGTATGATTTTGGCTTTTATTTTTATTTTCATTGCCATGATATTTCTTATTGGATCGATAAAAGGGGCTTTGGTAGGAATGACAACACTTTTCTTTGCCATAGTGTTTATTTTCGGATTTATGGGTTTTACAGGTATACCTCTTGATATAGCTACCATTCTGATAGCAGGTATTACTGTAGGTATAGGTATTGATTATGCCATACATTTTGTAACAGCATACAAAAATAACATTAAGGGAGGCAGTACCATTCACGAAGCTATATCTAAAACAATTAAAACCACAGGCAGGGCTATTCTTATAAATGTTTTTACAATCATATGCGGCTTTCTGGTTCTATTATTTGCGAACCTGATACCGTTGCAGCAATTTGGTATGCTCATAGCTGTTACCATGTTTTGCTCAGGTATTGGTGCCATTACCCTGATGCCTGCTATTATCAGCCTGTTTAAAATTAAAATAGAAAAAGCTAAAATCAACGATATTCTTTAATTTAAAATGGAGGACAAATATTATGAAAAAAAAAGTTGTTTTATTATTTTCTTTATTAGCATTTTGCGTACTGTATAGTACTGATGCAGTAACACAGGACGCACGCCAACTGCTTACCAAAGTTGATGAGATAATGAATGCCCCACAGGATCAAGAGTTGCTGATAAGCATAACAATTATTGACAGAAGAGGCAATCAGAGTAATAGAGAACTGGTGCTGCTTCAGAAAGGCAGCGACAAGCGTCTTGTTAGATTTTTATCACCGGCCGATCAAAAGGGCATAGCTTTTTTATCTTTACCAAATGACAATCTAACCATGTATATGCCGGCCTTTGGTCGTACCAGAAGGGTTGCAGGCCATGTAAAACATACCAATTTTGCTGGGACTGATTATACTTACGAAGATATGGAAGCCAAAAAATATATGGATAAATACGTGCCTTCTCTGCTAAGAGATGCCGGCAATGTGTATGTTCTCGAGCTTAAAACAAGAGATGGCATACGCTCAGACTACTCAAAGTTACATATGACCATAAGAAAAAGTGATAATTATCCCTTAAAGATTGACTATTTCGATAGAAGAGGCAATAATGTAAAACGCATGACAAGCCAGCAGATAAGAGATGTAAGCGGGTACAAAATTGCCCATCGCACCATAATGGAAGACTTGAGAGGTGGCAGCAAAACAATTATGGAAATAAAAAGTGCTGAATTTGACAATAACCTCTCTGACGACATCTTTACCGAACGCTATATGACACGTTAGTTGCCTTAATTTAAACATAATATGTGTAAGAGATATTAATTTGCATGCCTGCATACACTTAAAAACAATTTATCAATAATGAAACATTTGTTTATACTAATAGTTTTATCACTGGCATTCATACGCCTTCAGGCTGAAAATGACACCATACAGGCTGAAGGCACGCCTTCTTTCTGGTCTTCATCCGAAGGAGGTTTGCAGTGGCGTGGTTACCTGCTTTCAGATAACAGAATGAACACATACAACAATTCGGGACAAATCAGTTGGCAGGAGCACCGCTTGTCAATAACACCAGAGCTACGCACGCAGCGTTCGCGATTTCGTAGTGAACTGTGGGTCAGAAGCTTTAGGTTTCCTCAGGCCCCTACCTATACCTCTTTGGCAAACAAAGCTTTGATAGACCCAATAGATGTGGATTTACGAGAAGCTTACTTTGAAGTATTTGACTTTTTGGTTAATGGACTCGATGTCAGAATCGGGCGTCAAAGACATGTATGGGGTACAGCTGATAAGCTTAACCCTACAGATAATCTCAACCCCTATGACCTGGAAGATATCTGGGATTTTGGCCGACACCTTGCCTCAAACAGTATAAGGCTGTCCTACTACTGGCGCGACTTTACACTTTCCGGCGTTTTTATTCCCTATTTCTCACCTTTGCATGCGCCGGATACAAGTGTAATGGCCGCTTTTTTACCGGAAGTAAATTTTCCAGCCACTACTGAGCTTAACGGTAATCAACTTAGGTTGATATACGGTGCTATAAATGATGTAATGCATTTTCCAGAAAGACACATCAAGAACGCTGTTTATGGCTTTCGACTTGAAAAACCCATAGGTGGCTTTAATACATCAGTAAGCTATATGAAAGGGTATGATGTGTTACCTTCACCATACAGCACCATAGTAGAGCCTACAAATATTATTTTTCCCGATACCATCAAAGTTGATGTCATAAGCCATCTGCGTTTTGCCAGACAAGACATTATTGGCCTTGATATCGCCGGCGCCATCAGAAATGTTGGTGTGTGGGGCGAAGCCGCTTTGTTTATGCCCGAAAAAATAACCAATGAAACATATATCGATTTGGGGAACAATAATATGATCTCATTGCAAGATTCTGTGGTGGTTGAAGATAAAGCTTTTTTGAAATTTATCGTGGGAATGGATTATACTTTTTTCAATGGTATGTATTTGAACTTTCAGTATTTGCATGGCTTTTTTCATGAGCGTCATAACGAACTGAACGATTATTTTGTATGGGCTTTTGATATTCCTGCTTTTCGTGAAAGGGTGCGCTTTTCGCCGCTTAACGGCACCTTGATGATCAGTAACTGGGACAATATTTCTGACAACTATGGTTTGGTAATGATGCCGGAAATAAGTTATAGTGGTATTGATAACGCCAATTTCAGCATAGGAGCCCGCATTATTGAGGGGTCTGATAATACATTATTCGGTCGGATGAAAACACACAGAGACATATTCATAAAGCTGAATTATGCTTTTTGAATGCTTATGATTTGATGTTAGTTTTTTGTTATAACAAAGCTTTATTCACCAGATATTTAACCAGGTGCGGCTCTATATAGGCGTTAAGCATATATACATCATTTTGCATTTTTACAACTAAGCGCACAGACATCATGTAATGAAGTAAGCTGTCAGCTTCAGCAGGGCTGAGTTTCAAAATTCTTCTGAGTCTTTTTTTGTCGAGACGTCTATGTAAAACAAAATGTATAACCAGGTTAACAGCATCTTTGCTTAGCCAATCAAAAACCTCAATATGTGGGCGTCTGGGTGTTTTTATTATCATTTCTTTTTCATTCACATCTGTGATGTGTGCCAGCCATGCGTTTAGAGCTGTGCCTATTTCACCATAGGAATAATCAAAATAAGAATTAAACAATTTAGCGTACCTCCATTCAATCATTAAAGATTCAGGCGTTTTGCCTAACTTAAAGGTCATTTCACTGGATTGGTGCCTTCCTAAAATAAGATTACGCAAGTCAAAAGTCGTAAAAGGTTCACATTTGATGACTGACAGCAGATAGTTGTCGAGATTGAAAGATTTATTGATAAAAGCAAAAGCATGAATATTAGCATTGATAATAAAAAAAGATTTATGTCCGAACTGACGTATCAGCTTTGATAACTTTTGTATGATAACCAAGCCTTTCTCGGATCTTTCCCACCATAAAGCCATATCATTAATAATAAAACAAGAATTTAAGGGTACCCTGCGCATAATATCTTCAGCCGATCCATAAATTTCGGTAGCTTGTGAAAGGCGTGCTACAAAATCATCAATATTTATTGACCCTTGTCTGGGAGGGAATATATGGTAGGTTTTATCTTTTTCGAAATGTTGAGCAGCCACCACGTTGCAAAAAGAAGTCTTGCCGGTGTTTCGTTCTCCCAGAACCATGAGCGCACCACTGCTTCCGCTTTTATATAAAGATACAACTTTGGATGCTTTTTCAAGCTCTGATTCGCGAGCTATCCAAAACCTCTTATTCACAGCATATTTATTATTGAAAAGGTTGCGATAGTAAAATGGCAGCTTCTCAACAATTGAGGGGTCAGGTGTGTGGGTGTCAACAAAATTGAGTATGTTATCAGCCGATACTTTGTAGCTTTTAGCTTGTCCTTCCTGAATACTTTTTGCAAATAAAATCCCCCTGCTTCTACCATAGAGAAGCCACTCAAAAGTTCGTTGTGTAAAGCTTTTAATAATCACATAAAGTTTTAACTGCGAAAGATTAAATTTGCTTGATACCTGATTACGTGCATTATTTTTTTCTTTATCATATAAAAAGTTTAAAGTAAGCGTGTTAAAGGTTTCTTTTAATACATCACTCAGGTTTATATAAAAAGCATCAATTGTTTCTATGAAACCATTGTTTTCCATTTCAAGATTATCATTAAGCTCTTTAATATAGCTTAACTTGTTTTCTTTTTCCAAATCAGCACTTAGATCTTCATTCGTATAAACGCTTTCCAAATTATATCTTCCAAGACTTAGAATATTATTAATCTTGCGGATTTTTTGGTTAAGGGTATTGTTTATGGCAGTGAGTGTTACATTCATGTTTTCAGAGAAAACACCCTCAAGAAGTAATTCAACATTCTTTTTTAGTGGTAGCGCTACCGTATTTACTTCTTTAAAGCTGTCGTCAGTTTTTTCTTCATTAAGCTGCATAGCGGCAATCACATAAACTTCAGGCAAATCCTCGGACAAATTTTTGATTTTTGCGAAAACATCCTCAAACTGCTCCGGTAAATGTGTCTCTTCAAATTGAACATTATCAAGCCCGTAATTAAAATCTCCTTCTGATTGGAGTTTATGCAAATACCCTTTTATATCTTCGTGTAACAGCTCAAATTTTTCAACAGCTTTTTCTTTAATACCACTCAGGATGTCTCTGTAGTTTTCAAATAGTGCCACTTTTATTTTTCCGGTAAATTCTTGCAGAAGAACATCAACATATGTTTGACGTGCGACAAAGCCCGTATTAAAATGCCAATAATAGGTATAGCTTTGTAGTTGGTTGTAAATTCTTTGCTTCGGGGTTCTTTTTTTGTATGAGCTTTTGGAAATATATGAAGATAACATTAAACCCTCTGCATGCATAAATAATTGCTGCAACTCCTTAACATATATTTGTATGATATGTCTTTTGTAAAGCAGAATACCTGCATCCTGCGTGGAATTGTGCTGAGAAATACTTTCATCAATTTTCTTTTGCATTTGAGTAAGCATTTCTTTCTGAAGCCCTTCACTGTAAAGCTTACTTTCAAAGAAGTAGAAAGTGTTTTTTAGCTCTTCAATAATTTTTCTTTGGTTGGTTATGCTAACATAAGTATTGCTTTGGTGTTTCTTTAAAAGTTTAAGCATCTGTGATAAAATACGTGGCTTAAAAACATGACTCAAAGCTTTTTTGTATGGCATTTTTACGTTGATGTTTTTTTTGCCCAAACGTATTAGGATTAACGTCATAGCCTTTCTGAAACGGCCTCTGAAACTTTTTGAAGAAATAGACTTATATTCTGATGGAGAAAGCTTGATATGGATTTCTTCAGGTGCCGTTTCTGATAAAATATCAATATCGCTTATTAAAGTTTCAATTGACTTTTGTACATATTCTTTATCAGTATTCAGATGCACATCAATGATTTCGCCGGCAAGCAGATGGATTTGGTGAAGCATATCATTCCAAACGCGGTAAAATTTTTGTTGCTTTGAAACAGCGTCATCAAGAGTTACTATTTTATTGAGATTATTAAATGCCTCATGAATTTTATTTTGCAGGTTCTCTATTATAAATGTATTGCGTTCGTGCATTTTAATAAAACAGTTATCATAAAATGCAAACAGCACTTGTTCTATTTTTGGCTTTATTTCATCAAAATAGCTTTTTAAAACTTCATTTTCAGGCTCCTGAATTTTAACATGCAGGTGCTTTTTTACTTTTTCCGGTATTGATTTATAATCATGAGAGGATGTTTTAAACTGTTGTTCAAAATAGGGAACCTTTTGAAAATCGACGCAGGCTTTTATCAACAACATGCTTGGCAACTCTTTCATATGCTTTTGTAAATCCATAAAGCAGCTTTTAATATTGCTGCAGTCTTCATAATGGTTAAAGATCAAATCGGCTTGCTGTGATTGTTCCTTAATAAGCAATAAGAGCGGTTTTTTTTCAACTGCATTGTTATGAATGACGATATCCATTTTAATCCTGTAGTCGGCAATTAAGGATTTGATATTTTTATAAATATTTTCTTCAGGGATATTTTCATTATTTACAAAGTGAAGTGTGGGCAGAGCCTGGCGCCAGTTAAAACCCGACATTAAAAAGCGAAGGAGCGACAATCCCAAAAAGAAGCCATTGCCCGAACCATCCCACCAGTAGTCAATTTTCTTTTTTCGACCAAACGCTTTTTCCTTATTGAAGGCTACAATGATATGGTTGAAGTCATTATTTTGAATAATCTCAACGATATTCGAGAAAGCAGGAAGCTTTTCAGGCTTATTTGGCATCCCCAGTAAAACAGTGTTGGGTTCGATACCGGTAAAACCATAAAGCTGTGAAATATGTTCAATGCCTTCATAAATATTGTTGCAGTAGTAGCTTTTTTTAAACACATTAGGAGGCAGGTTAAGCGCTACATTTTCTTTTTTGGTAAAGGCTCTGAGTACACTCTTCTTTAGCGTGTCATCTTTTACAAGTTCAAAATCAGTTAATATACCATATTTTCCGATAATATCAGCTCCTATTTCCGTAAGGTAAGGACGTGACAAGCTGCCTCCACTAAACAGTATGATGTTCGGGCGCCAGTTGCGGGCTGTTGTTCTTTTATTCTTAAGTCTGGAAAGACCGGATTTAATAATGGTTTCCCAGACGCTATCCCAGGTATCTCCACTACTGAGGGAAAGCTCTCTGCGTTTTAAATAAAAGAAAATACCTGACAAAATGATTGTAGCACCAATCATTGCGAGCAGATCCAACTGTATCATCACAATAATACTTGCCATAGCACCTATCAAAGCAACTACGGGATGCACTTTAAAGCTTGGCTTAAAATCGGTACTTGCCCATCCTTCTACAAAGCAGCTGAGATTGAGAAATCCATAGGTAATTATGAAAAAAGTTGATACGATGCGTGCTATAGTATTCAACTCACCAATCATTACCCCGGCTGATGCAATAATAAAACATAGAAGCAAAGCATTTCTGGGTTCATTAAGATGGCCATATCCTCTGCCAAAAAAGCGGGGCGTAATACCATCTTTTGACATCGCCTGCAAAATTCGTGGAGCAGACAGCACACCCCCTAAAGCAGAAGAAAGTGTAGCAGCCCAAATACCAATAGCAACCATAATGCCAAAGCGTGAAATGTCAAACAGAACCTGAGGGTTGCCCGTAAGCTCGCCGGGACTAACTGTATATGAAAAGAAAAAAGCCAGCAATATGTAAACCATCAGACCAAAGAATATGGCAGCCAAAGTGCCTCTTGGGATGGCTTTATTAGGATTGGATAAGTCACCTGACATAGAAACACCGGCACCAAAACCCGTTACTGCCGGGAAAAAAATACCAAAAAGAACAATCCATGGCAAAGCTTCTCCAATACCATGTAAGTTAGGCTTTGAAGGTGTAAACTCGTGACTCCCCACAAATATGGACAAGAGTGATAAGATAACCGCGGCAAAAATGAAATATTGAGACTTTATAGCCAGCTTAGTGCTGATAAATGTCAAAAAGGCAACACTGCTTAAGGCTATTAGTCCTGTTAACCTAATAGTATTTAATGTGATGTCTTTATCGAAATAACTTAAGAAAGCTTCTGAAAACCCAATAATATATAAGCTGATGCTGAATGATATGCCTAAAAATAATGCAATGCCAAGCGTGCCTCCAATAGGGAGGCCTAGGCTGCGCGAAATCATATAGTACATGCCACCTGTTTTGACTTTTTTGTCAGTCGCTATAGATGAAATGCTCAGTCCTGTAGTAACAGAAATAATATGAGCAACCAAAATAATTCCCAGCGTTGATATTAAACCGGCTTGACCAACAATCCAGGGTAATCGCATGTACATAATGACACCCAAAATTGACAGTATAGATGGCATAAAAACGCCTCCCAAAGCACCAAGTTTTTTTGTTTTATTCATTTTTACAGGCTTGTTGTTTGATTTATTAAACTTTTCAAATATACAAAAATTTAAAGCGGCATGAAAAATCAATACTTTTCATTTTATAGTTTTTTACAAATAATACAGAATCATAACATATCACAAGCGTTTAACTGATTTTATATAATAAAATATTCTAAAAAAAGCTTTGATTTGTAAAAAAAATCATTAAATTTGAATATTAAAAATTGACTAAGATTTTTTTATATACATGGTATTTTCTATGGGGCGCAGTCTTTTGTTTCTTGAAATAAAAACGAATTATAACAGCAATACGTCAGCAAAAATAATAATTAATGAAATCCCAACCCCTTTTTATTTATCTTAAATTTTTTATTGCATTCATAATCATCTTTTTGGTAATTTATTGCACAAAAAAAGAAGACAATTCTGATGCTAAGGAAATTGGTTTTCCTGTACTAACAACAAAAGAAGTTACTGACATAACACAGGCAACTGCAGTAAGCGGTGGTGTTATTTCTTCTGATGGTGGTGCCATAATAAAAGAACGTGGCGTGTGCTGGAGTAGGCGGGAAACACCTACAATATCTGACAGTAAAACAGTTGATGGTGGAGGTATCGGACAGTTTTCCAGCAGCTTGAGTGATTTATCTCCCGAAACTACTTATTATGTACGGGCTTATGCAACAAACAGTTTTGCTACAGGTTATGGTGCTGCTGTTTCTTTTACTACACCTGTAATTATTTTTAAAAATTGCGGAGACGATGTAAGGTTTGTTTATAATGGTCAAGTTGTAACCTACGGCACCGTAAAAAGCAATGGAAGATGTTGGTTAGATCGCAATTTGGGTGCTATTCGCGTAGCTGAAAACGCTTATGATAATTTTGCTTTTGGACATTTGTTTCAGTGGGGTAGAGCCGATGACGGGCATCAGGTACGCACAAGTTCCACAAACTCAAATTTAAGCAATACTGATTCTACAGGTCACGCACATTTTATTGCTACAATGCAAAACATTCCTTATGATTGGCGGAGTCCGCAAAATGATAGTTTATGGCAAGGTGTAAATGGAATCAATAACCCTTGTCCTCCCGGATGGCGTTTACCTACAATAGTAGAATGGAATGCAGAACGTCAAAGCTGGAGCAGTAACAATGCAGCAGGGGCTTTTAATTCGCCACTAAAGTTAACCATGGGGGGCTACCGCCACTTTAGTAATGGTTCGCTGATTGATAATCCATATGGTGTTTATTGGTCAAGTACTGTTAGCGCTAACCAAGCCAGATACTTATACTTTTACGATAAAAACGCCCTTTTATACAGCACTTTCAGGGCCTTTGGATACGCGGTTCGATGCATCAAAGACTAAACTCATACCATACTGCATTATTAACTAAAGTAAAATTAAAAGATGTATAATGTTGATTGTCAAGCTAAAAACACCAAATATTTGATTTTTTTTCCTTTTTCGAGTTTAAAACAAGTAAGGGTGATCAATTTTATAAGCATCAATAATTCAGGCTATCATATATAAAAACGATAAAAAAAACATAATGAAACACATTAAACTCTTTATATTGCCAATTTTACTGTTTTTCAACAGTTTTACAATGATTCATGCACAAAAGTATCTTATAGATTTTACAGCTAGTGGCACAACCACAAGCTTAGACAGTGTTTATGTTGAAAATATTGCGCAGGGCACTATGATGACTTTGTCGGGAAGTGATACTTTGCATCTGATTGGACCATCAGGTGTTTCAAATATAACTGATCAGGAAAATTTATTAAAAATATTTCCAAACCCACTATATGAGACAGCATATTTGACTTTTTACAGCAAAGGGTCAACATTAGCTGTTGTTGATATTTATAATATTTCAGGGAAACATATATTGCATATAAGTCAAAATTTGCAGGCAGGGAATAACTTATTTAAGATTTCAGGATTTCCCTCCGGTCATTATGTATTACAAGTAAAAACAAAAAAATGGCATAAAACAGCAACTTTTGTTTCGTTAAATCATACTTGCCAAAACCCACAAATGCTGTATATAAATTTGCATAGCGATAAATTGTTGACAGAAACAACACGAAAACGTTCAAAAAATGTGGTGTCAATGTCCTACACTGATGGAGAAGAGCTCCTATTTATTGGTTTTTCCGGTCTTTTAAGTGAAATAGTAAATGTGGTCCCCGCTTCAAGTAAGACCATGAACTTTGAATTCTCACCTTCCTCTTGTGGTGCTATATTTACTGACGCAAGAGATGGTAATGAATACCCGACAGTATTGATTGGTAGTCAATGCTGGATGGCTAGAAACCTGGCATATTTACCAAGTGTTATTGGGCCTGACAGTGGTTCAACAACAATACCATTATATTATGTGTATGGTTATTATGGCTCTGATATTAATGAAGCAAAAATAACATATATGTACAATGAATATGGCGCCTTATACAACTGGCCTGCCATAATGGCTGGTTCTGCAAGCAGTGCAGCAAACCCAAGCGGCGTGCAAGGTGCATGTCCTGCTGGCTGGCATGTGCCAAGTGATGCTGAATGGAAGCAGTTGACAGATTATCTTGGTGGACCAAGCGTAGCCGGAGCTAAACTTAAACAAAGCGGTACCCTGCATTGGAACAGTCCTAACTACGGTGCAACCAACGAAACTGGGTTTACAGCTCTCCCTGGTGGTTCTCGTTTGCAAAACATTGGTGCTTTCTCATTTTTAGGGCAGAGTGGTAGTTGGTGGAGTGCTAAACAAAGTAGTGCAGGTTTCGCATGGGACCATCGTATTTATAGTTATAATACTTCCATATTAAGACAATCTACTAATATGGAGGCAGGAAAATCTGTTCGCTGTGTAAGAGATAATTAAAGCAATCCCAAAAAAATAGTCCATTATTGATATGATACAAATTGCTTTAGCAATAAACATATCAGATAACTTCTATTTTGATGTTTTAAAGCTCTTTTGTATGCAAGCTGTATGCAAAAAAAAGAGCCACAATTAAAAATAATTGCAACTCTTTGATTTTGAAGTGACTCCGTCAGGATTCAAACCTGAAACCTTCTGATCCGTAGTCAGAAAAATACATATATTGTTTTTTATCAAATTATTTTTAATATCTTATGTGTACTGCATTAGAAAAGATTTCTAATTTATAAAGAATTATTGATTTTTATTGTTTATTTGCGAAAATGTTAGTTATTTTGTTAGTCATTTTTTAAAATAACTAACATTATGAGTTTACCAGTTATTATACACCCTGAACAAGATGATGACAAATTAAAAGTAAAGGGTGTTTCCTTATGTGCTTTTTTGGATACTGTTAGAAAAAGAAAAGATGGTTTATATACGGTGCGTATCAGAATTATTCACAACAGATACCCAAAGTATTATACAACAAAAATAAAACTGTCTGAAAAGCAATATTTGCAAATAGCCAAGGGGTCAGTAAGAAAAGAGCTTAACAAAAAGAAAATAATAATTCATGAATTATTAAAAAAAGCTTACGGTATTATTGCTGAATTAAACGAGTTTACCTTTGATAAGTTTGGCTCAAAATTTTATAATATAAAGCCGGCACAGAAAAAAAACCTTATCTGTTATTATAACAGCGCTATTGAACAATACAAAACGAACAAACAGATAGGAACTGCCTCAAATTATGATTTAAGTTTAAAATCATTACTGGATTTTCATAAAAAAAGCACACTGTCATTTTATGCTATCACACCGCAATGGTTAAAAGATTATGAAACATACATGGTGGAGGTCAAAGAACGCAGCAAAACAACTGTAGGGATTTATTTAAGGCCATTAAGAGCTATTTTTAATAATGCCATTGCGGACAAAGCCATAAACCCTGAAATATACCCCTTTGGAAAAAGAAAATACCAAATACCTAGCCCGATGGGCGTAAAAAAAGCACTCAATAAAGAAAAGCTGAATCTTTTGCTTCAGGGTAAACCCCAAACACCGGAGCAGGAAAAAGCTAAAGCTTTTTGGTTTTTTTCTTATTATTGCAATGGCATGAATATAAAAGATATTGCAAACTTAAAATATAAGAATGTTTCAGAGGATACTGTAACTTTTTACAGGGCTAAAACGGCCCGTACTAATGCTATGCAGGCTCCGGTAATAGCATACCTCAATAATTTTACAAAAAATGTTATTGAGAAATACGGAAATGCTGACAAAAGTCCCGATAATTATGTCTTTCAGATTATTGATCCGACAGCCTCACCAGAAAAACGACACAGGCAAATAGGAAATTTTATCAGGTATATCAATCAACACCTTGCTAAATACACTAAAAGCCTGGGCATCAATGAAAAAATTTCAACATACTGGGCCAGGCATAGCTTTGCGACTAATGCCATAAGAAACGGTGGAAGCATGGAGCTTGTAAGCGAGCTTCTAGCACATAAAAATCTGAAAACCACCATAGGCTATTTCGCCGGCTTTGAAAATGAAACCAAAAGAGATTTAATCAATAAGCTAACAGAATTTTAAAAAACTTAAAAACCATGACAATATGAAAAAAGGAAGTTTTGTGCCTAAATCAAGTATTGAAGAATTTATAAAGATGGATCCTGATTATTTTGATTTAATATACAAATATTATAAAAGTAATAGGCTTTTAAGCACTTTAGATGAACTTGATTATTTTAATCATTTTTATGAAATGTTGGAAATTATTGACCTTAACATGAATGATTACTTTAAACTTAACGATTTTTTACTGAGTTTTAAGTATAGTGATGATAAAGTTAAGAACATTGGAATTAATCTGTTTTTTCTTCGAGCTCTATTAAGTACTTCTTTCGTAAAAAATTATGTTGCTTTTACAAATGAATATTTTGAGAATGGTGTACCCATATTTTATTTCTTTTTTAAAAAAAGTCTTGATGAAATTTATGATAATTTTTTTAATAAAAAACGTCCTGTAAAACCTAATCCCGATATGTGCTTTTTTATATTCGCTGATGTAAAAAAAGAACTAAAATATTTTAATACTAATATTGAAAAATTGAAATACCTGCATGAAGTTAAAACAGATTTCCTTCAGCAAAACTTGCCTAAAAAAGCACTTATTGTAAATCCTTTTTTTGATATTGACTTCGATGAAAAATGCGACTTAGAAATAAAAAAATTAGAAAAACTTATTGAGTTAGAAAATTATAAGTCTCCTGTAAAAGAGGATATAAACAAAGAGAAAAAGAAACCAGGACGTAAAACAACTGAAATCAAACCCCTTAAAGATTATTTTTTCAATATAGAAAAAGACCGTATCCCAATATTCATAAATGCTTTGAAAAATGAGTTTATTGATTGCACACCAAAAGTGTTTGCTTACATGATTAAAACATTGGAAACCTCAAAATATATTTCTTACGCGACCCATAGTGAGATTTTTGCAGCCTTTGAAAATGAGTTTGAAAAACAATTCGGTTCTGTAGAATCTAAAAATAAGCATTTGAGATTACCAGAAGAAGGGCTTGACAAGGATCTACTGAAAAGAATTCAAAACAAAATAGAAAACATCAAACAAAGTTGTTTAATTGTTTAAAGTTGTTTAAACAATTTAAACAACTTTAAACAACCAAATATCAATAAATAACAATTGTTTTGACGATAGTTTTGTAGCATATTCAATAATCAAAAATATCTACAAAATGGAAAACAATTTATCTTTCGACCGTATGCCCAATGCTATTAATGATTTGTTAAGAAAAGTTGAAAACATTGAAAGGCTGCTGAAAAAACAAAGTGACGTTCCCACCGAAAACCATAACGAACTGCTTAATGTAAAACAGGCTGCCGAATTTTTAAGCCTGGCAGTACCCACTGTTTATAGTATGGTTAGTAGGGGAGAGCTCCCTTTTATGAAAAAAACCAAACGTATTTATTTTTCACGCCAGGAACTACTAGCCTATTTAAAAGAAGGTCGCCAAAGTACCAATGCTGAGATTAAAGAAATGGCTGACCAATTTCTTGTGAAAAGGAAAAAAAAGTAACCGTTTATTCAAAAGAATCTGATCAGCAGCATGCCCATTAAAAATCTTATTAAAGAAAAATAAGGAAAGTTGTGGGTTTTGAATCTATGTTCTTTATGGCTGCTGCTTTTATTAAATACGTATTATGGAACATCTTAAAAGTGAAATTCTAAGACGCACAAATAATGGTCTTGATATATTCAGGTATTATATCCCTGACATAGCGAAACAAGGGACATCAAAAAATTTTATGGCCGTATTTCGCGATGATGGCAAAACCCCCTCTGCCAATGTTTTTCTCAATAAACAGAAAAACTCATGGCTCTATAAGGATTTTGTTAATGGCGAAACCCTGAACCCTTTTGATTTTGTTATGAAATACTGTCGCTGTGATTTCAAGCAAGCCCTTGATATGATACAAAAAGATATTTTAAGCCTAAACATTTATGATTCTATGCAAAATACAAACAGCAAGTCGGAAACCATGAATTTTAGTATCGTGCCTTGTGATGATTTTTCCTATTGGTTTGACTTTGGCGAAAGAAAGCTCATATTGGAAACTTTGGAAAAATACAATGTCAAGGCTTTAAAATCATATACTTTCTCAAAAAACAGTAAATCTTTTACTGTTAACGCTTCTAAAGAAGACCCTATTTTTGCCTTCTGTCTTTCTGAGGCGTGTTATAAAATATACCGCCCTCATGCTAAAAAAAAGAATGCGAAACATCTGTGGCTAGGTCAAAAGCCCCTTGAGTACCGTAATGTTTTTGGCTTACATCAGCTGCCGCAGAAAGCTGATTTTATTCTTATCGTTGAAGGCCTTAAGGATTTAATTGTGGCTCATGCCAACGGCTTAATTGCTGTCGGGGTGGATAATGTCTCTACCAATATCCACAAGGAAGATATGGCTTTTATGAAAAGCATTTCTAATAATATTTTACTTTGTTATGATATTGATGAAGCAGGCCGAACCCAGAGCCAAAAGAAAAGTGCTCTTTACGGACTGAGGGAATTAATACTGCCTGAATCTCTTATTGAAAAAGGGGGCAAGGATATTTCTGATTTCTTTTCTCTTAAACATTCTTATGGTGAAATCAAATCTTTAATTCATAATGTTATTGCCACGCCTCTCCCGGCAACGAAACAAAAACTGTCGAAATTTGAAAAAGTGGAACAGCTGCTAAGCGAAAATTTTGTGTTCCGGTACAATGTCGTTTCTAATGAAGTCGAATATCATAAAATCGATGCTCATGCTAAAGAATATAAGCAGCTTAATGAAAGTAATATTTACCGTTTTCTGCAACACCAAAATGTGGAGTTTTCTATTGCTAAGCTTAATGCTTTATTAGCTTCTGATTTTGTTGAAGAATTCAATCCATTCGCTCTGTACTTTGAAAATCTAAGCCCATGGGACCCCGATTCTGAGATAGATTACATTCATAAGCTTTGCCAATATGTTCCGGTAGTAAATAAAGATTCTTTTTATACACAACTGCGTAAAACTTTTGTGCGCTCTATTGCCTGTACTCTGGATGAAAAGGTGTTCAACAAACACGCTTTTATTCTTGTGCATGATGAGCAAAACAGCGGCAAATCAACTTTTATAAGATGGTTATGCCCTGAGCAACTTGGAGGTTATTATTCTGAAAATATCTCTACCGATAAAGATGGTCTCATTGCCCTGAGTGAAAACTTTATTATCAACCTTGATGAATTATCAATTCTTTCTAAAGCTGATATCAACAGCTTGAAGAGCATACTCAGTAAAGAAAAAAATAAAGTAAGGAAACCCTATGCGAAAACAGCAACTACAGCGCCCAGGCGTGCTAACTTTTTTGGGTCAACCAATAAAACGGAATTTCTCAATGATGAATCCGGTAGTGTCAGATGGCTTTGTTTTGAGCTGACAGCTCAAATAAACTGGGATTACAAGAAAGATTTATGTATTGATGACATTTGGCGTCAGGCTTATTATCTGTATAAAAACAATTTCAATTACCAGCTGACGCCTGAAGAAATAAAGGAAAATGAAATTGTAAACCAAAACTATCAGGAAACCACACCGGAAATTGAACTCATCCAAAAACACTTCACTCCGGGCACCAAGGAAGCGCATCAGAAATTCTATCAGACAACAGAATTTTTTAATATTCTTACTCAGAAATATCCTAATATGCGCTTTAGTGTAAATAACATAGGTAAAGCATTAAAAATGCTCGGCTTCAAAAGGTGCTCTAAAAGGTTTGAAGGATTTCCCATAAAAGGTTACTATATAAATTACATAAATGTTGAAAACAATATTTAATGACTACATGACTACAAATCTTTGGAAAGCTCTTCTATTCTACTATGTAGATGTAGTCACTAAATTTATTTCTAGTGACTACATCTGACTACATGACTACAAATGCTTGTCATTTTCTTAAAAATGTAGTCACGTAGTCACGTAGTCAGTGACTTCTTAAAACTTTTTAAAGTTTTTTTTGAAATAACTAAAAAAAATTAAAACCATTAAACACCTTCAAAATGAATTTTTGTTTGATAACAATCTTATTTGTTTTTTTCTCATCAGAACAAAACAAACTAAAAACCTCTCAATTCAACACCTTCACAATAATCTCTACCTGTATCCTGCAAACAGGACAAATTGACAAAGGTCCTTTCCTGCCGCAGAGTGCTTCCCATGTTCAGGCCGGAGAGGTATATTCTATCCACGTAAGTTTTTCCCGTTCCATTAATAAACAACGAAACCGGCTTGTAATATATTGGCGTAAGAAAAGACACTTTTTTCGTAAGAATGTTTTGTTACAAACCAAAAAGGAAATCTGTAACAAATATTTACTACTTTTGTTACAAAAATAAAAATAATGAGTATAGAAGATAATATTTTAAAACTGATTGAAGCCCTCCCAAAAGGCGTTTTATTCTTTCCGTCAGATTTTGTTGAACTGGGGTCATCTGAAGCGGTAAGGCTTTCATTATTCAGGTTAGAAAAAGAAGGTGTGATTGCCAGAGTAGCTCAGGGTATTTACGTTCGCCCAAAAGAAAGCAGCCTATTAGGTAAGATGTTGCCATCAGCAGAAGAAGTAGCCGAAGCCATTGCAAAAAGAGACAGGATAAAAATTTTACCTACAGGGAGTTATGCATTAAATGCCTTAGGCCTGAGCACTCAAGTGCCAATGAAAATTGTGTTGCTTACCGATGGATCACCCCGTGTTATTAAAGTAGGTAAACGAACAATCAAGTTTAAAAAAACCACCCCAAAAAACCTGCTGGCTAAGGGTAAAATTAGCCGGCTTGCTATTCAAGCATTAAAGGAAATCGGCAACGGTAAGATAAGTAAAGAAGAAGAAGATAAAATTATTGATTTGTTGAAAAGGGAAGATGTAAATGACCTGCAACATGATATTCTACTGGCGCCGGTATGGATACAAAAAATAATGAAAAAAGCACTTACGAATGACAAAGAATAATTTCTATAACTTAGACAATACGGAAAAAGAAGCCATTTTTCAGGCCATCGCAAGCAAGAAGGGAATGACGCCATTTGCAGTTGAAAAAGACTGGTGGGTTACCCAATTATTGTCTGTTATTTTTAAAATGGAAATAGCTGATTATATGATTTTTAAGGGTGGCACATCTTTAAGTAAAGCCTGGAAAATAATTGATCGTTTTTCAGAAGATATTGACTTGGCAATTGACCGCAGCTTCTTTGATTTCGATGGAGATATTTCGGTAAGAGCGGTTGGAAGATTAAGAAAGACATCTAACGAATTTATCATAAATCATTTCTATCCTTCTCTCCAAAAACATTTTGAAGAAAAAGGATTTAGAGATATATTTTGGGAAATAGACCTTTCCGGTAAGCCTGAAGAAGACCCTGTTAAGATATTTTTAAGCTATCCAAAAATAATATCAAGTCCCGGTTATATGCTGCCGGCAATTCAAATTGAACTTGGATGCAGATCCCTCAGAGAGCCATATACAGTTAAAACTTTTGGCTCTCTTGTTGATGAAATGCTTCCTGATAAAGGTTTTTCAACATCATTTATAAGTGTACCAACAGCTAATCCTGAAAAAACTTTTTTAGAAAAATTATTTTTGCTTCATGAGGAATTTCACAGACCCCCTCAAAAAATAAGAGTAAATAGATTAAGCCGTCACCTGTATGACGTATTTCATTTATCAAAAACAATATATGCAACTAAAGCACTTGAGGACGAACAGCTATATAAAACTATTGTTGCCCACAGGTATAAATTTTCAAGAGTAGGTGGTGTTGACTACAATAAACATCATCCAAATATGCTTAATCCTATCCCCATTAAGGATGTAATCAATGTCTGGAAAATGGATTATGCAAAGATGCTGGAAGAAATGATTTATGAAGAAAACGCTCCAACATTTGAGGATTTGATTGACAACTTATCAGAACTAAGGCACAAACTTCAAAGCATAAAATGGGATTATGACCTCATATTATAATGTCTCAACCCAGCAGTTCAATCAAACTCTCTTCCTGTTTCCACAATACCCCCGCCATAAAAACTAAAGAAAATAATGGAGCTTTGGAACCTTAAACTTGGAACAAAGAACACCGAACACCGAACAAAAAATCCTTCACAGTCGCCCCATCGCTCCAGTCGCTTCCGTCGCTCCGGTCGCTAAAGTCCCTCATTCCACATTCCAACACTCTACATTCCCATATTCGTCATTCTAAAAAAACTCGTCCCTATACCAAAAGGACCTTGAAACCTGAAACCTTAAACTTGAAATCCCAAACAAAGAACACAGAACACCAAACAAAGAACATCAAACACCAAAAACTAATGTTTTTTATACTAATCTAAAAATAATTACTATTTTTGAAAAAAATAAAACATAAAATATATTCCCTCAATATTAAAAAAAAAATTATTTTTGAAAAAATTTGTAATATTGTTATTATAAATAAATAACTGTTGTTATGGGAAAAGCCATCGTGAAATGTATGATAGCTACTTATGCTGAGGATACTTATATTGTTGAAGTTTCTTGTGAAAAGGATGATATTGATGAAATAATATTTAACCGCGCATGGCAAAAGGTTAAGGAGCAGGAACCTGCCATACCATACGGGCATCGTACAGCAGAAATTATCAAAAGAATTGATGATTAGTGTATCTAAAAAAAATAAAATGGAAAAATGAAAAATCCATTCAAAAATCTATTTTTTTTCTATTTTTGTTTGTGATTATTAATATATTTGCGAAAATTAAAAAATATATTTTATTGTTAAAATCAAATAATAAATCTTATTATGAGCATTTCATTTATTTCAAATTCAGGCATTCAGTTCCACACATTTGAGTTAAAGATCGACCCCATGGATGATTTTAAAACAATGGGGTTTTATGAAAAACATGAAAGATTAGATGAAGATAATATGAAAATATCTTTGGAGTATGCCTGTTTTTTGCCTGATAATGACATTTGGGTGCCCAAAAAATTTGTTGAATTAGGCACTTAAGCAATAAGATTTTTATAGGTGCATGGTGAGCTGTTTACCATCCGTCTCATCAGATTGGTAAATATTTTTTCTTTCATAAAGTTTCGATTAAAGCGATACGTGTA
>PXBB01000073.1 GCA_003565735.1 Bacteroidales bacterium | reverse complement strand
GGCACTCCCAAATTTTGGAAGAAGAGGTAAATTTTGACAGCTTATTTGGGGATAGGCTATAGGGGAAGAGTTCCGCCGCGAAATTTCAGAAAATGTTTTTGTGGAATTATATGGAAATGACGGTGGCTGGAAAATTTTGGAAGAAACTTTTTTTTTAAATTGGAAGAAAATGTCTTGACAAGCCATAAAATCTGTGGTATAATTATTATAGAAAGTGAGGGAGAAATAGTATGTCAGAACTTCAAAAAGCTTTAGATGTTTTGTTGGGAAAAATTGACAATAAGGAGGAAGATATGTTTACTAAAAGAGAATTAGAAATGATTGAAGAAGTTTTTGCATATGTTATTGATATTAGTGGACTTTCTGATGGAGAAGAAGAATTGCTTGAAAAAGTGAAACAAAAAATTAATGAAAAACCTTGTAATTTCTCTTGACAAACCGCAAAATTTATGATATAATATATATAGTATGGGGCTGAAATGGATTCGTAGGAAGAAAAACCCTTTAAAGGAATCTTCCTGACTTGGGTTCGATTCCCAACGGCTCCACCATTTGGCGGCATCGTCTAACGGTTAAGATAGTGGGCTTTCAATCCACTGAACGAGGGTTCGATTCCCCGTGCCGTCACCATGAGGGTGTAACTCAATTGGCAGAGTAACTGACTTTTAATCAGTAAGTTCTGGGTTCGATTCCCAGCATCCTCACCAAAAGTAAAATATGTGGAGGTATGGCAGAGTCTGGTTGAATGCGCGTGGTTGTAGCCCACGTTCTTTGGACGCGGTGGTTCGAATCCATCTACCTCCACCAAATTTGGAAAAAAGTCACGGTAAAAATTACCTTGACATCTTATAAAAACTATGGTATAATATAATTACACTAAACAAAAGGAGGCTTTACCCCTATGACTGAAAAGGCAAAAAAAGTTAAGGTTACTGAAAGGGAAATTGTCAGGAACGCCCTGGCAGAAAATCTGAAAGAGGCTTACGGTCTGGAAAAGATTGGCAGGACTAAGGAAGGTCTAGTCCTGGAAGTAAATGGCGTTAATGTCGTTGTTAGGACTATCCTGAAAAAGGAAAAAATTGAAGCAAAAGACATCGTCGAAACTCTGTAGGCACGGGGAGAAACTGGAAGAAATTCCAGTTTTTCTTTTGCGCAGAATTTCCAAATTTTGGTAATTTTAGAGCTCGCAGGAAAATATGTAAAATTTTGGTGTTTTTTAACAGCTTTCTGACAGCTCGCATAGAATTTACTATATATAATAAAAACTGTATATGTGATTAGGATTTGGAAGAACTGGAAAAATTTGGGAAAGGCGAGACTTGGAACTTTATGGTAATGACGGCTGTTGATTTACATTTATTTACAGTTGACAAGTTTTGAATTTCGTGATATACTATAGATAGTTGAAAGGAGTGGTGATAAATGGCAAGAGTATTTACAGAAGGTGTTAGAAAGTGGAATTGTATAGAATGTGGTTGGACTACCAATAATAACCTTATTAGCAGTTGTCCTGACTGCACTGGTTCAATGTTGATTATTCCTTTGAATTTAGACAATAGTCTGTTTATTATCGTTGATGAAATTATTACTTATTTTTACAAGTTGGATATGGCATTAACTCCCGATGAGGACGGTGTGGAATTATTGTTAGACAATGGTGAGAAATTAGCAGTAATTCGCAATTGGTCTGATTTTCGTGAATTTTTTGGCAATTACTTTTACAGAATGTATAATGTGAAAGAGTCAGATTAGTCTGACTCTTTTTTTTGCCTATTTACTGTCATTTTATGGTAATGACGGCTGCTGCCGCAATTGTAAAACTATTCCTATTCAGAATATTTAAACTTTGATAAAACCCTTGACAACCTTTCGCCCGCGTGATATAATGTATTTAGTTAAGAGAAAGGAGAAATAATGATGACAGAAAAAGTATTGGGTAAAATTGAACAGGTGGAATTTGGAATTATACACGATAGACCGAATTTGTTTGGTTTAACATTATGCTTGGGAACTTCTTCCAGTGGAGTTGTTGAATCTATTGTTGTGAATATGAATCAGGCAAAATATGCCAATGATTTTACAGAAGTTGTAGAAGTAATGGAAGAAATTTACACACTATTAAAAGATGCGGAAGTTCTGAATATTAATGAATTAGTTGGAATTCCTGTAGAAATGACATTCAAACAAGGATTTAGGAGAACATTAGAAAGCTTTAGAATATTAACAGAAGTATTATAAATGTTTGGAAAAGGAGGAAGAAAATGAATCGTGATACAATGAAATTTATTGTTAAATTAGAACACATAATCGAACAGATTGAACGTTTTAATGAATTTGAACATAGTCTTGATTATGAAAATGCGGAAGTGTATGACAATTTTCTTTGTTTAACCAGAGGAATTGTCAAAAGATGGGAGGAAGAACATGCTGATTAAAAATTTAGATTATACTATTGAGATTGAAATGAAGATATCGCAAGAAGATTTAGAAACTTTATATTAAATGGCAAAAATTATAACTGAAGAATTTGATCCAGATAGTAAAGAAGAATCTGAACAATGGAAAAGAGTATTCAAAGAATTAAAAGAATTGAAAGAAAGTGTTAATTTTTTTGATAGGGACTCTCAAGTAATTCAGGGAAGGTGGTAACACTTTTCCTTTTTTTTATCTAATATGGAAATAAAAGGGAATGACGGCAAATAGAAAAATTTGGAAGCAAGTCGTCATTGGAAGATTCTTCCGCGAAATATCAAAAAAAATCTTCAGATTAATCTGAAGATTTATTTTTTATTACTACATCAAGTGATGTAATATTACTCCCTTTTCTTTCTGAAAATCGCTCTTTCTTTATCTGCGACAGCTTCAGACAACTTATCAAAAAACTCTACTGTATTACATTCTCTGACGTCTAAATATTCTGATAATATTTTGAAAGTGTGTTCATCTATGCTGTTTAGGATACCATGAATAATTGCATCTTCACAATTGTTTAAAACTTCATAGTATTTTACTTCAACTGCGTTACTAAATTCTGATAATTCGCTTAATTCCTCTAAGGTTAATTGAACTGAAAATCTTTCTAATTCCATTTTTATATTCCTCCTATTTTTTGTAAGTGAGGTAAGTTCACCGCATTGATTTGTGCTTCTCTCACATTCAATGCTGAATTTTCTTTTACATGAGGAAGGAGAAGTTGTTCCTCATAACTTGTTCCTCACTTACTAAAATAATTATACCATGTAATTAAAGGTTTGTCAAGTGAAAAATTAAAGTTTTAATATTCTGTCGTCTCTTCCCAATCTTCTCCACTTAAAGGAATGTTATTTAGTTTACAGAATATTTCAAACTCATGATCGTGATCTTCCCTTTTAGTAATTAAATGTGCTAATTCATGGTAAACAACTTGTAAAATTTTATTAAAAGGATATTGTAATAATTCAGTATTAAAAATAATTGTTGGATTTCTATTAAAAAGAACAAATGCTAATACTTCTTCCATTTTTGCAAATTCAATTTTGGGAGTGTCTACTTCCCATGCTTCACATACTTGTAAGACAATGTCAATCAAGTTATCTTTGGTTAATTTCATTTTGTTCTCCTTTCTTTTGACTATTTATAGTATATCACAGAAATATAATCTTGTCAAGGGTTATATTATAGAGGGAGTATTCTGACAAGGTTGGAATTACCAATAAAAGAAATGATTGTAAATGGCGATGAATTTATTATGTCAAGCAATTTATGTTTCCGTCACTTCCATTTTATTCCACTTGAGAATAAAAAAAAAGAATGGTATTTATAGGAATATTTTTCTAACTATTTCTTTTTGTTTTTCTGTTAATTCCGCAGGATTCATTTGCTCTTCCATTTCTGCCATTATTTTGATATCTTTCTCTTTTTGTTTGAATATTCTGTTAGGTAAGATTGTTCTTAATATTGTTTCTATTAACATTTTATAGAATTTCCTTTCATTAGCATAAGGCGGGAGAAGGTTAATTCTCCCACCTCTTGCTGTTAGATTTAGCCAGTTTTTTCTTGGTAGTTAGTGTAGCCAAAAGACTGGTCTTGCTCGTCATGGAAATATTCTCCACGAAATTCTTTTTCATCCAGTTGTGCCTTCTTCTTGATGACTCTGAGTACTACAGTTTCACCATTAACTTCCAGCTCCAGTCCTTCTTTGTGTCTGCGAATTTTGCTAAGATTGCGGCGGTCTTGCATGATTGCTGATGCTACCTGCTCATATGCTATGTCCCTAATTTCTACCTTTTTTTCCTTTGCCATTAATTAACACGCTCCTTTTATTTTTGTTTCTCTCAACCTTCTATAAACATTATATCATGCAATTTATGTTTTGTCAAGCGGTTTTTAAAGTTTTTTTGTTATTTTTATACCTCCTCTTTTTGCAGTATTTTGTTAAAAATTGCATTTAAACCAATCATTTCATCATAAGTAATTTCAAAGTATCTATGTTCTGTAGGTTCTGTTCTATCCAAATGAATCTCTATAATGTCAGAATCTTTGCTGTCATATGCAACAAGTACATCTAATTCAGGAATATTATATTCAATTACCTCTTTTTTAAGAATATGGAAAATATCGTTTGTCATTTTTGTTTTCTCCTTTCCTCAACTCTGTAATCATTATATCACGGCGATTAGCAGATGTCAAGACATTTTTTGGTAAAAATTAAATTTGTTATTTTAAAAATATTCTGAATTTTAGAGCTCACATGGAATTTATATATATTGTTTGTCATTAATTGGAAATGGAAATTCCCTGGAAATTCCATGTAATTATTTGGAAGTGACGGTGGAAAATTTTTTAGAATTTTCAAAATATTTTTAGAGCTTGCACGACAGCTTATTTGGAAGTTACATATATTACCTGGAAGCTGTTCCCTGGAATTCCCTGGTATTTCCATGTCAATGTTTGGAAATGACGGCAAGAGTAGGCTGAATATTCTGAAAATTCTTAACTGGAATTGATTGGAAATGACGGCAATTCGTGAATTGTCAGAATATTCTGGATTTATTTTTTTATAAAAAACACTTGACATTATTCTATAATGTGTTATTATAGTATTAGAAGAAAGGAGCGAAAAAAAAATGAAAACAGGATTATTTTTAAAAAACTGGGAAGTTGTCGCGGCATTTGATATGATTGCATTTGTTGAATATTCTGATAATAAGGAATTAGAAGGACAAGAAAAAGAAGTAATGCTAAAACTTAGAAACCATATTTTAGAAGTAGAAAAAGAATGGAAAGAAAAGGAAGAAGAATTAGAATATCAAGAATATTTATATCGTTTGCGAAAAGGTGACATTGAAACTGAATTAGAGTAATTATCAGAAAGGAGTGAATAGTATGACAATGACAATTGATGAAATGAGAGAAGTTGTCAGAGTATTTGATAAAATTGTGGATATTCTTAGTAAAGAACTAACTGATGAAGAAAAGAATATATTTGAAGAATATACAGAAGATCAAATATTAGCAGAAAATATAAAATATTAAAATAATATTGAATTTTCTCACAATTCTAAATTGTGGGATTTTTTTTACATTTAATTGGAAAAAGATGGGAATGGCGGCGAAGTCTGCCGCCACTGGAAATCAATTCCAGTCTATGGTAAAAAGAAATCGCAATTTTTTGAATTGCGATAATT
>PXBB01000007.1 GCA_003565735.1 Bacteroidales bacterium | reverse complement strand
TATAGCCCAACCGGCAGAAAACCACACCATTTATTTTGACACTGAAAAAAAGGAGCAGAACCACTTTGAAAATAAAACATTCAAAAAGAACAGCGTGTATATTGAGTTGTTAGGAAATGGAGTAATTTACAGCCTTGGCTATGAGAGGATTTTTTGGAGTGAAAATATTTACAGATTTTCAACGATGTCAGGATTTTCATATTATATTTGGGAACTTTACTTTTCACAACAAATTAATCTGTTAATTGGTAAAAAGAACTATTTTGAATTAGGATTTGGTTGTACTCTGCCTATTGTCGAACCAATTCAAGAGGGATCGAAATGTCTTATATGTTTTTTTATAGAATAGGGTATCGTTATCAAAAAGAGGATGAAGGAATGTTCTTCAGAATTGGTTTTACGCCATTTTCAGGAAGAGATCTTCATCCTCCAGAGAATTGGCCAGTATGGCCATGGGGCGGCATTACTGTCGGCTGGATGTTTTAAGGTGAATCGAAGTTATTGATTTTTCAAATTTTGAAAGTGGCATTTTTATTATAAAAGTTCAATCAAAAGAGTTTAATGAAGTGCTTATTTTGTATAAACATAAATAATTTAGCTATGAAAAAAATAAAAATATTCTTGTTTATTTTATTTTTATTTGTATTTATTGGGTGTAAATACGAATGTCCTGGTTTTGATAAGACACTAATAACATGGATACCATATAACGTTGGTGATGAGCTTATTTTCGTTAACCAACAATTAGATACTCTTTACCTCACTGTAACAACTAAAAGTGTGTCTGAAGAATATGAGGCAAGACGTAGTTGTAAAAATAAATGTTGTGACTCAAAGGCTACTATTATGGCCAATGATGAATACGATGATAATTATCGTCAGAATGCATTTAGAATAGAAATAACGTTTACTTATGTAGAAAACTGGATGAGTTCTAATATTAATCTTGAAAAATACAATAATAATTCAGGATATTGTAGTATAACAAATTTCGAAAATCATATTGACACAATGTCAATAAATGGTTTTTTATTCAATGAAGTAGTAGTTTTAGAAAGAGATACTTTAAGATTTCCCGATGATGAAATATGGAAAGTAATTGTCGCCAATAATTATGGTATTGTAAAATTTTTTGATAGAAAAACAGGAGATGAATGGATATTGCAGTATTAAAATAACTAAAGCTAACATATAGACCGATAGCCGTAACACAAAGTGTTCATGAACACCGCTGAAAAAAAATTGTGTTGTGAATAAAAGCCCTAAAACAAAAGCCCGATATGGCGTAAACATTATCGGGCTTTTTGGTCTATCATGGTATAGCCAACAATAGCGGGGCTTGGTGGTAGTTTATCGCTCTCTGCTCCGCGTTGGGTTTATCACGATTTGACAGGAACGCAGCCCGCAAATCCCTGCCTGTGTTGGTAGTGAAATTATCTTAGAAATTAGCCATTTAAAAAAACCAAAGCAATTGGTTTTTAGACTATTTTTGTGCTCTTAATTTTATTCAATGGAGAACATAAGAAATATAGCTATTATTGCGCACGTTGATCATGGCAAGACAACCCTGGTTGACAGGTTGTTACATCAGGTAAAGCTTTTCAGGGATAATCAGGATATGGGTGATTTGATACTCGACAGTAACGACCTGGAAAGAGAAAGAGGGATTACAATTCTCGCTAAAAATGTTTCTGTAAGATATAAAGATTACAAAATAAACATTATTGACACACCCGGGCACGTCGATTTTGGGGGTGAAGTTGAGCGTGTGCTCAATATGGCCGATGGTGTATTACTAGTAGTAGATGCTTTTGAAGGAGCCATGCCACAAACACGATTTGTCCTTGAAAAGGCTCTTCATCTTAACAAGAAACCCGTAGTTGTCATCAACAAAGTTGATAAGCCTAACTGTGACCCTGACTTAACCCATGAGGCTGTTTTCGACCTGATGTTTTCTTTGGGTGCTACAGAAGATCAACTTGATTTTCCAACCGTCTATGGCTCAGCTAAACAGGGATGGATGTCTGACGACTGGAAAAAGCCTACAACAGATGTCAGTCATTTATTGGATGTTATCATCAAGCATATTCCACCACCCCAGTTTTCTGAGGGGTCTTTGCAAATGATGATTACATCTCTCGACTATTCATCTTACACAGGCAGGATTGCCGTAGGCCGTATTCACGGGGGTAGTTTACAAGTGGGTATGAACGTTTCGCTTGTAAAAAGAGACGGCAGTGTTGTGAAATCGAAAATTAAGGAGCTGTATGTTTTCGAGGGGCTTGGCAAGGAGCGCATCAAACATGTTGTGCAGGCCGGTGATATTTGTGCGGTATTGGGACCCGAAAACTTTGAAATAGGTGACACCATAGCCGATTTTGAAGCCCCTGAAGCCCTTAAGCCTATTGATGTGGACGACCCAACCATGAGCATGCTTTTTACCATAAATAATTCACCATTTTTTGGTAAAGAAGGCAAGTTTGTAACCTCCAGGCATATCCGTGAACGCCTTTTTCTTGAAACAGAAAAAAACCTGGCTCTCAAAGTTGAAGAAACAGCGTCTCCCGACTCCTATAATGTGTATGGAAGGGGCATCTTACACTTGTCAATACTCATTGAAAACATGAGGCGTGAGGGTTATGAGTTGCAGGTGGGGCAGCCCAAAGTTGTTATTAAAGAAATCAACGGCATCAAACACGAACCTGTTGAAGAACTTACTGTAAATGTGCCTGAGAGCTTTTCAGGAAAAGTGATAGAGGTGGTTACTACGCGTAAAGGAGAATTGACAAAAATGGAAAACCGGAAAGACAGGGCTTATATGGTTTTCAATATCACATCAAGGGCACTTATCGGACTTCAGAACAAATTGCTTACCGCTACTGAGGGAGAGGCCGTTATGGCACACAGGTTCAAATCGTACGAACCCTGGAAAAGCGATATCGCCGAACGCAAGAATGGCTCTCTTATAGCCATGGGAAATGGCACTGCAATAGCATACTCTATAAACAGGTTACAGGAAAGAGGCAGTTTTTTTATCCATCCGGGCGAACCTGTATATGCAGGTCAAATTATCGGTGAACACATACGCTCCGAAGATTTATGTATCAATGTGATTCACACAAAAAAACTTACCAATATCCGCGCATCGGGCAGTGATGACAAGGTTATGATTATTCCGGCTATAAAATTTTCCTTAGAAGAATGCCTCGAATATATTGCATCGGATGAATATGTGGAAGTTACACCCCGTTCGCTCAGGTTAAGAAAAATTATCCTTGACGAAAACGACAGAAAACGTGCTGCAAATAGTGCCAAGAAAAATTCTTAATTTATTTGGTTTTATTACACTGTTGTCCGATATAAAATAATGTTAAATGTAGAAACGCAGCCTGAAAAATTGACTTCTTCGAACTTCGTTTCATAAGAATTTTTCCCCCTTCGGGCCGATACAGAAAATCAATATATTTCAACTTAATATAGTTCTTTACTGATTATCTGTATCGGGATTTCCTGAACTGCGCCACACCAGTCCAGCACACATTCATAAAATGCACTTGCTTCGAGAGCTTCAGCACAAGCGTTTTTTTTATGAATAGTTCAGGTTAGATTACATGATGCTTTTATAATATTTCGCCCACTCCGATGGCTATCGGAGGGGCTCACTTCTGTTTGTTTTATTATTAATTACAAATATTAAACGCTATAAATATATCGGACAGTAGTGATTAAAAATTTGTATTTTTGATTCGGCTGATGGTTTTGCTTTAGCTTTAGGTATTTGCAAACAGTTATAAGCGTTTGTAGGCATTTGCTGGTGGAACTTAGTCGGGAGTTGGCAACTATATAAACAATACAAACACCATAAGATTATTACTATTTTTTATTTCATTTTTTTTTTTGAACACTGTATCCGGCCAAGAAAGAGTGTTTAATTCTTCAAAATCTTTTTCTTTTATCCCTGCTGATAATTGGGAGAACTACTCAAAAGATAATTCTCTAATTTTTGCAAAACCATTATATAGTGCTTCGGAAAACTATCGGGAGAATATTCAAATTAGTGAATATCCAGCGAATGGAATGACATTAGAAGAGCTATGGGAAAGCTTTGTAATAAAAGACTTCCCAATAGCATTTGAGAATTACGAGTTTATTCAAATGTGGGACTCTTCTGTAAATTGGAAGAAGGCTAAATGGATTGAATTTAAAAACACAGCAAATAATCTTACATACAAGAACCTTGTTTATATGCTGGCAGAAAATGATAAAATGTATTATATAATTTGTTTGGCTACAGTTAACGGGTATGAGCAAACTATTAATGAATTTCGACAAATGATTGATACTTTTGAGATAGAATGAATACAGTTGCCAATCGAGTAGCCTACCCTACCAGCTAAGCTGATGGGGAGAACCTTTCGACTTTGCTCAAGAACCTCCTCTCACAGTTCCACTGAGTTTACCGAAGTGCCACTGTACGTACACGAGCTTCGCTCCCACCCTTTCGGGTGCATATACAGCAGTTCGTTTAGATGTGGCGCCATTTTCCAGTAGTGTTCAAGAAATGAAATGTAAGCTCTTTTTTGGCAGGCGTTTTAAGGTAATGGTAGTCCTGAGAATGAGGCTTAGTGGAACTGCCAGGCGACACTATTGCCCTGAGTATAGATGCGCTGAAGATTTATTACAACGCAAACAGCCGGTATTAATAAGCAAATTAGTGCTAAAAACGTTTTTATTACTTATAAAACAAAATAAACGCTAAAGTTGTTGATGAAAACTTATCCCCTAAGCAAAGCATATTGGGACTCGTCAGACCAAAAAGCCCGAATAATCGGGCTTATGTTTTAGGCTTTTATTAACATTTATTTTAAAGGAGCTCAAGAACACAAAGTGTTACTGAATCTGTATGTTAGGCGCAAGCATTTCTATTTTAAATTATTTCTAATTACACTACTGCAAATTGCTGTTCTATAACTTCGGGATATTGTTGCCAAATTTTACCATCAATTTCTTTTCCATTCAATTTTTTATTACGCTTCACTTTATCGGCTCCCCAAGTTCCCCATTGTTTAAAGAAAAAAGCAATGTTGTTTTTTTCACATTGTTGTTTTATGTTTACAACCCATTCCTTTTTCATTGGTCTTGCTTTGTTTCCACTTTCCCCCCCAACAATAACCCAATCTATATTTTCTAAATTCATTTTACCTAAATCTTCTAATAATGGCTCAGCGGAAAGAAATAAAACACTGGCTTTTAATTGTCTGAGTTTATCAATTCTTGGGAAACCTTCTTCTTTGTTCTCAACTGTAACGCCTATCCAAATATTTTTGGGTATTTCTCTTTGTAAAAAATATTCAAACATTCTATCCGCTCTCTTTGTCAATATTTGGAAAGTATGATGTGGTGTTTCTTCAATAACATGGAATATTTTATTTAAAAAGTCCTTCGGCATATCATTATGAAAAATATCGCTCATAGAACTAACAAAATACACTGCCGGCTTTTTTCTTTTTAAAGGGTCGTTTAATCTGCTTGAAACAGTATTGAATTTGAAACCGTTTTCGTAACCTTCCACTCCCATTGCTTGCAAACGAATTGCCATTGTTTCAGCGTAACAGTTTTTACAGCCTGAACTTATTTTAGTGCAACCAGCTGAAGGATTCCATGTTTGTTCTGTCCATTCTATTTTATGTTTATTTGCCATTGTTTATACATTTAATTTGATAAAGCTCTTTTATCTTATGAATATTGGTTGATTGCCTATTAAACTTACCAATTATTTCTATCATTTTTCTATTAATTAAATTTTGAACAACTTCGGTAAATAGTTTTGGTTCGCAGCCTTTTATTAAAGCGTATTTCAACCCTGTTTTATTATCTCTTATTTTGCCTGATATAATTAATTCTTTTATTTCTTTCGTTACCGTATCCTTTTTGACATTTTCACCTAATTGAGAAAACAAAGAGTTAGCTTCCCAATTATTATCAATATTGTAATCAGCTTCTCCTGATAATATATCGTGGCGCCAACATACTTTCAAGAACTTTTCCATACCGAGTGTATGATTTGAACCGAAAATTAATCCATAGTAATTAGCTCCTTTTTTAATAGAAAAATGGTGTAAATAATATTCTTTGTCGCTTGGGATAAGACTCCTGAAAAAATCTGCCACTGTTCTGTGTATCTCGTTGGGCTTTTTGTTTTCAAAAGCAATTTTTGATGTATCAATATTTTGTTTTGTATATGGATGGTCTTTAAAACGATTGATAAATGATGATGAAATAAAGAAAATAAAATCAGTTTTGGGGAATGATATTAGTTGTTTAAAAATATCTTCATTGATTTGGCTAAAACCATACTGATCAAGTAATACAAACTTGGCAATGTTTTTATTCTCAAAAACCCTTTTTAAATCAAGGTTATTAAATAAATCTTGAAAACTATAATTTAAAATATGATAATTATAGATACAACTTAAACAGTTGTTGTTTTTTTTACATTGTTCTATAAAAGCATCTGAATTTTTTTGCAACTCGTTACTTTTGTGAATTTTACCTTCATTAAAAAAGAATTTTATGGTCTTTTTTACACTAGCACAATATTTGCGTTTTTCCCCTTTGGCTTTATCTAATAAAATAAGTGGACTCCCAGGATTATTTTCAATATCCGTTCCACTTCCTGCAAAGAAATCAAAAACAGAAACTTGGGTAATAAACCTATCGTAAATAAACACAGGTAACCACTCTTCAAAACTTTCCCCAAAAATTTCAAGTTTTTTCTTTGAAGCTTCATCAAATACTGATTTGTTTATATCTTTTCCCATAGATTATTACTCTTGTTTTCTTTGTTTATGTCAAACGCTTTGCCTCTTTTAAAAATAGCGGAATAAAAGCACAAAAATTTCATTAAAAGCACTGAGCTTTTAGCTCCGAACACACCATTTTGCCAAAGGCCTGTTCAAGCGCCTCTTTGCTCTGCAAGGAGGAGCTTATTCGCCGATTAAACATATCAAAAATAATTAATTTTCATGATTATTAACCAATTTTTTTATCATAAGAAAATGCATCACCAGTCGGTAGAGCTTTTAGAAGTTCTGCCAAAAACCCAAAAGCATAGCTACTGCAACATAAGAGCTTTGTTCAAATAGGTCTCTGCTTTTTCTGTTTCACCCATCAGTTCATAGGTTTGTGAAATATTGCTTAAAAGCTTAGCGCTTTCAGGGTTATGCTTAAGAGCTTTCTCAAAATATATTAACGAGTTTTTAAAATCTCCGGTCATGCCATAGGCTATGCCCATATTTTCCAGATTAGACGCATCCTTCGGATTAATTCTGTGGGCTTTGTGTAAGTAATATAGGGACTTTTCCAGATCGTTGTACACTCTTCCATATATTTCTCCTAATCTGCTTATGGCTCCAAAGTGCAGCGAATCCTCTTCAAGGATTTCATACAAAATCCTCAGGGTCATTTCTTCCAGAGGAAATTCTTCAGCAACTGCCACAGCTTTTTGCAGTTTATCGTCCGAATCTAACTCACTATACTGCTGAATGGTTTCGAAAACACTTAAAGAAAAATCATACTTCTCATGCGATTGCACATAAACGGCAAGATGTCTTAAGTTGTTAAGGGCGTCTTGATTGTTAGGAGAGATTTCTAATGCATTAACATAGCACATTTTGGCTTCCTCAAAGTTTTGACTATGAAAATGAGCGTTCCCGTACAATACCCAGGCGGCAACATAGTGGGGATGTATCTCCAGACCTCTGCTCAAATATTTAAGAGCTTCTTGAAGTTTGTCATTTTTAAGGCGTTCATCATCGATTTCTATAGCCTCTTCAAGAATAAAACCGCCAGCCGACACATTACACTTAGCACTGTTTTTTGAAATTTTGACATCCGTAGTAAAAAGCGTATAATCATCCTTCCAAACAAAGTTGCGACTTATAGTTTTGGGAGCGTAAAGTAAAAATATTATCAGGCTGAATGTAAATATTAAGTTTTTGACCTTACGGGGATTTTTTGCCAACCGCGAAGACACAAGCACAATGAGGTATGCCAAAACAATACAAAAGCCCAGTAAAGGGACATACATAAAGCGTTCATTCATAAAAGTGCCAATATTAAAAACCAAATTAGAGGCTATCGAAAAGGTGATTAAGTAAAAGGCTATACCATAAGCAGGCATTTTTCTTTTTAACAAACCCCAGATGGCATAAATGCCTAAGCAAACATATATTATCAATGGGATGAAAGCCTTTGGCGAACTCCAGTTAATAATTTCTATATGAAAAGGATAGTAGTCATGTGTAAGCGGATGTGGAAAAATCAACAAACGCAGGTATATACCCATAGTGTAAAATATCGTTGCATATTTTTCGCCTGCCGTAGCATGTACATAGGGGTTGTTAAGCAGTTCTGTTTCCTCCCCAATATTAAGCTCAAAGCCTAAAACCGCCGCACGTATTATAATAAAAAGTGCTGAGCTTAATACCAAGGGTATCATAGATGTCACATAATATTTGAAGCGTGGCTTGATAAAAAAGAAAAGTGTCAACGGGACTATAGCTAAAAATGTAATGGCGTTCTCTTTAGACATTAAAGTTAAAAAGAAAACGCATCCAATAGCCCATAAATAGCTGATTTTTTTAGTTTTTACATAATTCAAAACCAACAGTAAAACTATAATAGAGCCTAAAAAGCTCATTATGTCGTCACGCCCTTTAACATTAGCTACCACTTCGGTGTGCAGCGGATGTGCTAAAAATAGCAAAGTGGCCAAATATGGAATGTATCTGTACAAACCGGAGGCTTTTTTAAAAAGAATCTTTAAAACCTTTAAAAGTATCATGCACGATAGTGCGTACAGCAACACGTTAATAAGGTGTCCAATGAACGGATTAAGGCCAAAAAGCTCATATTCTACAGCAAACATCACTTGCGATAATGGCCTGTAACGACCACCGCTCAACAGATTCTTCCGTTCACCAAAAAAACCTACAAAAGAATCATGGGTTAAAATATCTTTAATCCCGGCAATACCTTTGAGGGTAAATTCGTTTTCTGTAATCATCAGCCGGTCATCAAGAGCATATTCAAGAGTGAGTGTGTTGCCATAAAGTAAAAAAGTGAGCAAAAAAATAATAACGTAAGACCACTTATTATTTTCTACATATTTTTTGAAAAAGTGCCCTTCGTTCTTATTGATAAATTGCTCTATGCCTGTTTTTTTTGGCACATTGCCTGCTTTTCGCTTTTTTGATTTATAAGACTTTTTTGATGACATGTTTAATTATTAATTTATTTTTTGAATACCACCTATTTACTTAACGAAATTCAAAAACAGCCCTGATTATTTGCAAAGGCATAAGCATTTTCAAAACACCCTTTTCCTGCACTATTCACAAAATTAGTTATTTTTTTTAATGAACTTACAAATGCCATGGTTTGTTTCTCATAAATTGTACAAAATAAAACTATTAAATACCGAAAATACAAGTCTTAAATAAGTAAGTAGTTGACTGCATGCCTGAATTAAGTGCTGCTAGTGAAAATGTTCGATATTGCGAAGCCCCCATGAATTGTGGTGTTTTTTTCGGTTCCTTTTCTCATATTCACTTCAGCCTTTTGTTACACAAACCACTTACAGTTTTAAGGATAAGGTGTTTTTGTTTTCTTATTCATTTAAAAATTATAATTTTGCTGTTTGATTTCAATATGTTAGGAATATAAAAACAATCGTTCTATGAAAAAAGAAAATGAAAAACTGAGCCTTTTAAACGATTTTCCAGCTGTCAGCACCGAAGCATGGGAATCTGTCATAATGCGCGATTTAAAAGGCGCTGATTATGCAAAAAAACTGCTGTGGCGTACCCCGGAGGGCATTGAGGTAAAACCTTACTACAGAGCCGAGCATACCGACAAGCTTTCAGTTATACAACACCTGCCAGGAACCTCGCCATATGTCAGAGGTCTTAAAACTAATAATAACGACTGGTTGATACGTCAGGATATCGTAGAAGATGCTCCGGATGAAGCAAATAAGAAAGCACTGGATGCACTTAAAAGGGGCGCTGAATGTTTATCTTTTAATGTTACTTCGTGTCAAAATTTTCAGGACATGTGTGTAATGCTCAAAGATATACCACTCGATAAAATTAATATTCATTATACGGGCGCATCATCCTACATTCAGCTGAGTAAAATACTCGGCGAAGCAGCGGAAGAACTTGGTTTTAATATCAGCGATTTGAAGGGTTCATTTAATTTTGACAGCCTTGGTTATTATCTGGCAAATGGCAGCTTTTATGCTTCACTGGAAAGTAATTTTGTGGAAATCATGCAGCTATTTAATAAAACCAAGGACACAACACCGAAAATCAGGTTGGTAAATATCAACGGCCACCGCATACACAATGCCGGGGGTTTAATAACCCACGAAATTGCGTTAGCACTATCGATGGGCGCAACATATCTGACGCAACTGGTCTCCCGAGGCATCAATATTGATGAGGCAGCGCAACGCATTGAATTTACTATGGCTATAGGGTCCAATTATTTCATGGAAATAGCTAAAATACGTGCAGCACGCTTACTATGGGCTTCAATTGTTAATGCCTACAAACCCCAACAGGAAATATCAAAATACATGCGCATACACAGTGTCAGTTCTTTTTGGAATAAAACCGTTTTTGACCCTTATGTGAACATGCTAAGAGCTACTACAGAAGCTATGTCTGCTGCTATTGGCGGCTGCGACTCCATGACTGTACTGCCTTTTGATATCACGTATAAAAATCCTGACAACTTCTCTGAACGTATTGCGCGAAACCTGCAAATTATTTTAAAAGAAGAAGCTTACTTTAATAAAGTGGTTGATGTGTCGGCCGGCTCTTACTACATTGAAAACTTAACAGAAAGCCTTGCAGACGCTGCATGGAAAATGTTTTTAGAAATTGATGAAAAAGGAGGATTTGTAGGTATGACCGAAACCGGTGCTTTATCTGATATGCTAAGTTCGGCAGCCGCTTTTAAACAAGAACAAATTGCCAAGCGAAGACGCGTACTAGTTGGAACCAACCAATACCCCAATTCCGATGAGTTTATGCTTGACAAAATTCAACCTAAAACGGTAGCAGGGCAGCTGACAGCTAAGAAAGAAATACGTTTAGGACAGGAATTTGAAGCTTTAAGATTGTTAACAGAAGACTATGTGCATAATGGCAACAACAGGCCTAAAGTATTTCTTTTGCCTATAGGCAACCTCGCTATGCGTAAAGCCCGGGCAACTTTTGCCTCTAACTTTTTTGGCTGTGCAGGCTATGAAATTATCGACAATATTGGTTTTAAAAACATAGAACAAGCCCTTGAAGCTGTTCAAAAGAAACGCCCTGATATTGTTGTTATTTGTAGCTCCGATGAAGAGTATGCAACAATTGGCGTAAGCCTGTCAGAAAAAATTAAAGCCGACAATCCAAAAATACATGTTGTGGTAGCAGGAAATCCTGTTGAAGCTAAAGAACCTTTGCAAGTGGCTGGCGTAAGTGAATTTATTCATATACGCAGCAATGTTCTTGACACCCTGCAAATGTTTAATAAGGCATTAGGTATAAATTAAAAAAAAGAAAATCATGAAACCGGATTTTAAGAAAATAGATTTTAAGAAAACAGCAATCGATAAAACTTATAAAGCATGGGAAGCCTCTCAAAAAATAAGTAAAAACTGGACAACCCCTGAGCAGATTACTCTAAAGCCAGTATATGGCAAACCGGATTTAGACAAAATGGAGCATCTGAACTATGCCGCCGGTTTACCACCGTTTCTACGCGGTCCTTATGCGACTATGTATGTTATGAAACCATGGACTATACGCCAATATGCCGGTTTTTCCACTGCTGAGGAGTCAAATGCTTTCTACCGTCGCAACCTGGCTGCCGGGCAAAAAGGCTTATCCGTAGCTTTTGACCTGGCTACGCACCGTGGCTACGATTCCGACCACGAAAGAGTGGTGGGCGATGTTGGTAAAGCAGGTGTCGCCATTGACTCTATCCTTGATATGAAAATACTGTTTGATGATATTCCTCTGGATAAAATGTCGGTATCCATGACTATGAACGGTGCTGTCTTGCCTATACTGGCATTTTACATTGTTGCTGCCGAAGAACAAGGTGTTAAAATGGAACAGCTAACAGGGACTATCCAAAATGATATACTTAAGGAGTTCATGGTGCGTAACACGTATATTTACCCACCCCTGCCATCAATGAAAATAATAGCCGATATTTTTGAGTTCACCTCCAGTTATATGCCTAAGTTCAACTCCATAAGTATCAGTGGTTATCATATGCAGGAAGCCGGTGCCACCTGCGATTTAGAATTGGCCTATACACTTGCCGATGGATTAGAATACTTACGTGCAGGTGTCAATGCAGGGATGGACATTGATGCCTTTGCGCCGCGCCTATCATTTTTTTGGGCTATAGGGATGAATCACTTTATGGAAATAGCCAAAATGCGGGCAGCCCGTTTGCTTTGGGCTAAAATCGTCAAGCAATTCAACCCCAAAAATCCAAAGTCAATGGCTTTGAGAACGCACAGCCAAACATCAGGGTGGAGCCTTACCGAGCAAGACCCGTTCAACAATGTAGCTCGTACTTGTATCGAAGCTATGGGTGCAGCATTAGGACACACACAGTCGCTGCATACCAATGCTCTGGATGAAGCCATTGCACTGCCAACAGATTTTTCGGCGCGCATAGCCCGAAACACACAGATTTACATTCAGGAAGAAACCCAAATAAGCAAAGCGGTTGACCCCTGGGCAGGGTCTTATTATGTGGAAACCCTCACACATGAAATAGCACATAAAGCATGGGCCTTGATACAAGAAATCGAATCTTTGGGAGGCATGGCTAAAGCTATTGAAACAGGATTGCCAAAAATGCGTATCGAAGAAGCATCCGCACGTAAACAGGCACGCATCGACTCTGGTCAGGACATAATTGTTGGAATCAATAAATACAAGCTTGAAAAAGAAGACCCTATAGATATCCTTGACGTTGACAACACTGCTGTTCGCCTTTCACAAATTGAAAGACTAAAAAAACTACGTAACGAAAGAAATGAAGATGCTGTTCAGGAAGCCCTTAACGCTATAACAGAAGCCTGCAAAACAAATAAAGGAAATTTACTGGCGCTATCAGTTGAGGCTGCACGAAAAAGAGCCAGCCTGGGTGAAATTTCCATGGCCTGTGAAAAAGTTTTTGGTCGCTACAAAGCAGTAATTCGTTCTATATCTGGAGTATATTCTATGGAAGCACAAAATGATGATAATTTCAAAAAAGCTAAAAACTTATCAGATACCTTTGCTGAAATTGAAGGCAGAAGGCCGCGTATTATGATTGCCAAAATGGGGCAGGACGGTCACGACAGAGGTGCTAAAGTAGTGGCAACAGCCTATGCAGATATGGGTTTTGATGTTGATGTTGGGCCTCTTTTCCAAACGCCTAAAGAAGCTGCTAAGCAAGCCGTTGAAAATGATGTTCACATTTTGGGCGTTTCCAGTTTAGCTGCCGGCCATAAAACATTAGTTCCACAGGTAATTGAAGAACTTAAAGCCCTCGGCAGAGAAGATATTATGGTTATCGTTGGCGGTGTTATCCCCACGCAAGATTACAAGTATCTTTACGACGCAGGAGCAGCAGCCATTTTTGGACCAGGAACACAAATACCTCAGGCTTCGGTAAAAATACTGAACATCCTCATTGAAATGAGAAAATAAGAGACGCTTGGGGCATTCTTAATATTTATATCACTACTTTTAATACAGCTTAGAAGTTCTGTATTGAAGGGTTTATTAACTTTTTAAATAATATGCATCCTGTGTCTTGATTCTTAAATTTTTAAAATATCATTAATTTTACATAGTTTTTTATAATGCCGTCTGCTTATGCAAAAGTTATCAGCAGTTATTATTACATTTAATGAAGAAAAAAATATTGGGCGCTGCCTTGATTCTCTGAATGGTGTAGCCAATGAGATCGTGGTTGTTGATTCGTATTCTACTGATAGAACGCAAAGCATTTGCCTTGAAAAAGGCGCACGTTTCATAACACATGAATTTCAAGGGCATATTGAGCAAAAAAACTATGCTATTACACAAGCGCGCTACCCTTTGGTTCTTTCGCTGGATGCTGATGAAGCTCTTTCACCCGAATTGCAGGGATCTATAATTAGCGTTAAAAAGCAACAAAAACATGATGGTTACACTATGAACCGATTGAATAATTACTGTGGAAAATGGATAAAGTATTGCGGCTGGTATCCCGACAGGAAACTCAGGCTATGGGATAGCCGTAAAGGCCGTTGGGGAGGCACCAACCCCCATGATGTTTTTATCCTTGATAAAGGCACTTCGAAGGCGCACCTCAAAGGCGATCTTCTTCATTATTCCTACGACACCATAGAATCTCACTATGCACAAATAGAAAAATTCAGCAGCATAGGTGCCAAAGCATTGCACGAAAAAGGTATTAAATCAAATTTTTTTAAACTTTTAATGCATCCTGCTGCCCGCTTTTTTAAAGCTTATTTTTTAAAGTTGGGATTTCTTGATGGTTACTATGGATTTTTAATAAGTAAAAACTCGGCTTATGCTAATTTTTTAAAATATAAAAAGCTTTGGCGATTACAGTAACATATCTGATTTTGCAGCTGCCTCATTTTTATTAATTTTGCATAAAAAAAACACAATGGATAAAAGATTAGAAGCTTTCTTGAAGCTCCTTAACATAATGGATGAACTGCGCGAGAAATGTCCCTGGGATAAAAAACAAACACTTGAAAGCATAAGACACTTGACTATTGAAGAAACATATGAGTTGTCTGAAGCCATTATTGAAAAAAATTATCAGGATATCAAAAAAGAGTTGGGAGATCTGCTTTTGCACATCGTTTTTTATGCTAAAATAGGCAGCGAAGAACAACACTTTAACATAGAAGATATTATCAACAGCATAAACGAAAAATTGATAAGGCGGCATCCTCATATTTTTGGCAACAAAAAAGTAAAAGATGCTGAAGAGGTTAAGGAAAACTGGGAAAAAATTAAAATGAATGAAGGTAAACGCTCCGTTCTTTCCGGGGTACCCTTATCACTTCCGGCAATGATTAAAGCATACAGAATTCAAGATAAAGCCAAAGGCATGGGCTTCGATTGGGAAAAACCAGAACAAGTATGGGAAAAAGTAGAAGAAGAAATGAAAGAGCTTCGTGCTGAAATTGACAATATGGCTGCTGCCGAAAAAGTTGAAAATGAATTTGGCGACTTACTCTTTGCCTTAATCAATTATGCACGGTTTATTGGTGTTAATCCCGAAGATGCTCTCGAAAAAACCAACAAAAAATTTATCAAGCGCTTTCTTTATCTGGAATCAAAAGCCAAAGAAAACGGTAATTCTTTAAAATCCATGTCTTTAAAAGAAATGGATGTCTTCTGGAACGAAGCCAAAGAACTGGAGTAAAAATGCTGATTAGGTAAATCTAACCTGCATTATTCATAAAAGTAAACAAAAAAGGTGTATAAATTTGATTATCAAGCTAAAAATGATCAAACCATTGAAAACATTTTTTTTGTTTACTTTTTCGAGTGCTTTTACTTCAGGCCATCTGCTTCGTTGCAAAAGCCTTGAAATAGTTTACTATGTCGGCGGCTTTCGACGCCTTGCATCTGACCTAAATTAAAAGCATGAATAATTCAGGCTAAACTTATGACTCTAACTCCCGAAAAAAGACATCAACCATACCTATGTAGTTTTCAGGTTTAATTTTTTTCATAAAATTCTTCACATCATCCTTAATATCTAAACTGTCGATAAACATTTCGATATCCTTATCCGATAATGCCTGTCCTGTTCTCGTTAGGTCTTTAAGCTTTTCGTAAGGTTGAGGGTATCCTTCACGCCGGAGAATAGTTTGAATAGCTTCGGCTACCACAGCCCTGTTATTGTTCAAATCTGCATTGATTGAAGTTTGATTAACAGTTAGTTTGTTAAGGCCTCTTTTTATTGCCTTTAAAGCAATCAGCGTATGCGCTAACGGCATACCAATATTTCGCAGCACAGTAGAATCTGTCAAATCTCTTTGTAAACGGGAAATAGGTAGCTTGGCAGAAAGATGTTCAAAAATAGCATTGGCTATACCTAAATTGCCTTCAGCATTTTCAAAGTCTATGGGATTTACTTTATGAGGCATAGCTGAAGAGCCCACTTCATCTTTTTGAATTTTCAGCTTGAAATAATTCATGGAAATATAAGTCCATATATCGCGACACATATCTATCAGAATATTGTTGATGCGTTTATAAGCATCGCAAAATGCTGCCATCTGATCGTAAGGTTCAATTTGTGTGGTTATTTTTGTGCGCGACAACCCCAGGACATTATTTACAAAGTGGTCTCCAAAAGCCGGCCAGTCAACATCAGGATAAGACACATAGTGGGCGTTAAAATTACCAGTAGCACCACCAAACTTAGCTGCAAAAGGAACTGCCATAAGCTGATCTAGTTGTATGCGCAACCTTTCGTAAAAAACCAAAATTTCCTTTCCTAAGGTGGTAGGCGATGCAGGTTGCCCATGTGTGTAGGCTAACATAGGTACATTACGCCATTTATGGGCAAGCTGATTCACAGTTTGTACTACTTCCAATAGCACAGGCAGCATCACATGCTCTTGTGCTTCTTTAATCATCAGGGGAAATGCTGTATTATTGATATCCTGCGAAGTAAGTCCAAAATGCACAAACTCTACATAATTGTCTAGGCCTATAGCCCGAAAACGACTTTTGACAAAATATTCTACAGCTTTAATATCATGATTTGTCTGTTGTTCATTTTTTTTAACTTCCAGCGCATCTTCTTCCGAAAATAATTGGTAAATATTTCTAATCGCATCATACTTTTGCTTATCTAGGTCAACAAGCTGAGGTATTTGCCAATCTGCAAGCGTTAAAAAATACTCAATCTCAGCCATGATTCTATAGCGAATCAATGCATACTCCGAAAAATATTGTGTAAGCTCATGTGTCGCTTTGTAATATCTGCCATCAACAGGCGATATGTTTTTTAGTGCTCTCATAGCAATTAGTACAATTTTAAATAATGACCGATTATGAATAATGAAAAAAGCCACCTTTCAGAAAGGTGGCTTAAATTCTTAAAAAACAACCTACCTTTGAGAAACTATCATCCTTTTGGTTTGGCTTCTGATACCATCACTCATTTGATAAAAATAAAATCCATCGGGTAAATCCTGCGCATCAAAAGAGTATGTGTTCAAACCTTTAATAGCATCAATTTTTTTGGTATATACCACCTTTCCAATCATGTTGAAGACGTTAAAAATATAGGTTTCATTGATGTCTGAATAGAAAGAAATTTTAGTGGTGCTAAAAAATGGGTTTGGTGCATTCTGAAACAACTCAAAGCTTAGCTTTTCAAGAGGTTCGACACTTAAATGCGTAGAGTCTATAACAATTTTATAGTAACCCAAAATAAACGGCATGCTGAATGGGCCTCCATATCCTTCCAGCTCAATAACTAAAGGAAATTCGCCCACATCAGGGTGCGTGCCACTAATAAGCACACAGCCTTTGGTGCCTCCCGGCCAAAACCCTGTCGGCCTGTCGGGCGTATAACTGAATCCTGGTGGTAAACCTTGAAAACTCACAATCCCTATGGAGTCAACATCTACATATATACTTCCCATTGCTGTTTCAATAATTGTATCAACAGGAATAACAACAGTAATCACAGTTTCGTAGTAAGTGTTGGCATAAGCATGTGGCAAACCTGTTGCACTGTCAGGATATATACCGGGATTTGTTTGTGGACCCGGCGTGCAGGGCTGTGTAAAAGCTGCACTTATAAAAGCGAATAAGAACAATGTAATGTATAATTTTCTCATCTTTTTTTGTTTTTTAATTACTGGAATTTATATGCACAAAAATAATTATTTTTTTTATAACACTTGGTTTATTCTTTTTAAAAAATTACAGATACTAATATTTACTGTATTATTCATGCTATGGGTTGAGTTCTGATATATGGAGCTGAGAAAAACTTAATAAAAAAACCCTGCCAAGAAATGGCAGGGTTTTATGCGTCATAGAAAAAGAATTTTAGGCTTTGTCTTCTTCTGTATCTTTGTTTTCTTCCGGCTTTTCAGCTTCTTCTTTTTCCTTATCTAATGTATCATCACCAGCCTTGTCTTTAGCAGCTTCATCAGATTTTTTTGATGTTTTCTTTTTTGGTTTAGGTTTTTCGCCAACATCATCTTTTTTGTTTTCAGTAGATTCTGAAGCTTTTTCTTCTGCTTTAGAATCTTTTTCTAGTGCTTCTTCTGAAGCTTTCTCTTCCTGATTTTTTTTAATTTCATCGGCTTTGGCTTTGGCCTCTTCTTCTGCTTTTTTGGCTCTTTTTTCTAATTTCTCTTTGGCAATAGTTTTTTCCGATTCAACTAATTCATTTTTGAGGTCTGACAATATACTGATATCACCAAGAGTGGTTTTTTCAAGACTTTCTTTTATTTTCTTAACAGCTTTTTTGTCTTGTTTTTCCTTAACCAAGCTTTCTTGTTCTTCCTTGGCTTTAGAAGCTTTTTCCAAATCCTGATGTACCTTAGTATGAGAAACGATAATTTTTTTATTCTCTTTGGAGAATTCAATAACTTTAAAATCTAGGGTCTCATCAACTTTTGCCTGTGTATTGTCTTCTTTATAAGTGTGACGCATCGGAGCAAAACCTTCAACACCGTATGGTAAAGAAACAATCATGCCTTTTTCTCCACTGCTAACAATCGTTCCTTTATGTACAGAATCGACAGTAAAAACTGATTCAAAGACTTCCCATGGATTTTCTTCCAGCTGTTTGTGTCCTAAACTAAGCCTTCTGTTTTCCGCGTCAATATCAAGGACTACAACTTCAATTTCTTCATCAATCTTGGTAAATTCAGCAGGATGCTTGATTTTTTTAGACCAGGAAAGGTCAGAAATATGTATCAGACCATCCACACCTTCTTCGAGTTCAACGAATATGCCAAAGTTGGTAAAGTTTCTGACTTTTGCGGTATGACGTGATTCAACAGGATATTTTTCGGCAATTTTTTCCCATGGGTCAGGTATAAGCTGCTTGATACCCAGAGACATTTTCCTTTCTTCTTTATCAAGCGTCAATATTACTGCTTCGACCTCATCACCAACTTTGAGGAAATCTTGTGCTGTGCGTAAATGCTGAGACCAGGACATTTCAGACACATGAATAAGACCTTCGACACCGGGTGCTATTTCGATGAATGCACCATAATCAGCAATAACGACAACTTTGCCTTTTACCTTGTCGCCTACTTTGAGGTTGGCATCCAGAGAATCCCATGGATGAGGAGTGAGCTGTTTGAGTCCTAAAGCTATACGTTTTTTATTTTCGTCAAAATCAAGAATAACGACATTGATTTTCTCGTCAAGTTTTACAATTTCTTCGGGGTGGTTAATACGTCCCCACGACAGGTCTGTAATATGTATCAGGCCGTCAACGCCACCTAAATCAATAAACACACCGTAAGATGTTATATTTTTAACGGTACCTTCAAGAATCTGACCTTTTTCAAGCTTAGAAATAATTTCAGCCTTCTGCTGTTCAAGCTCAGCTTCTATAAGTGCTTTATGTGAGACGACAACATTTTTAAATTCGTGATTTATTTTAACGACTTTAAATTCCATGGTCTGCCCTACAAAGACATCATAATCTCTGATAGGTTTCACATCAATCTGAGAGCCAGGTAAAAATGCCTCAATACCAAAGACATCAACAATAAGTCCGCCTTTTGTACGGCATTTTATATAACCATTGATTATTTCGTCTTCTTCTAAAGCTTTGTTCACTCTTTCCCATGACCGTAATACGCGTGCTTTTTTATGAGACAATAACAGCTGACCTGTAATATCTTCCTGACTTTCAATATATACTTCAACGGTATCTCCGGGCTTAATATCGGGGTTGTATCTCAATTCAGAGGCTGGGATAACACCATCAGACTTGGAACCAATGTTAACAACAATTTCTCTGCTGTTTTTTGATACCACTATACCATCTACCACCTGTTGCTCGCCAATGGAGTTGAGGGTGTTTTCTAACATTTCCTCCATTTTTTCGCGTTCCTGCGGAGCATATATGTCCTCTTTTTTTCCAATAGAATCCCAGTCAAATGTTTCAAGGGGTTCTACATCGTTATAGTCAACCTTTTTAGAGGCTTCTGGCTCTTTTTCTTGTTTTTGTGCTGAAGTTTCATTTGTTACTTTTTCTGGCTCCACCTTATCTTCAACATCATTTATGGGTTCTGATTCTTTTTCGGAAACATTTTCTGAACTTACAGTTTCTTTGGGCTCTTCGCTTTTTTCAACTTCACCACTTCCGGCTTTATCATCTTCTCTGTCAATATTTTCTGTCACGGGAGTTTCTTGCTTTTCAACAACCTCTTCCTCTTCGGATTTTTCAGTTTTGGTATTGTCTGGGGATAGGTTTTCTTTTTCTTCCTTTTCTTCTTTTTTGGATTCTAACTCTGATGTACTCTCAGCATTTTTATCACTGTTTAGTGCATGATTATTTTCTGTGCTTTCAACATCTTTGTTTTTGTCTAATTCGTTACTCATTAATTTTTTTTCTGTGGTCAAATATCTGAATTTCAAGAATATTTGAACCTGGTTAATACTTGATTTAATTACTCATTTTTGGGGGTGCAAAATTAACAATATTTATTGTCTTTTCCTAATACAATCAAAAGAAAACATTTTTTTTGTTGCCGTGCCATATCAAAACCGGTATATGTGATGAAAAAAGCGTATCAGATATTAGATTTCAATATGTTCCCGAATATCTTTGGCAATATTTTCGAACTGATGGTCTGTAAGGGCAATTTTGGGTTTTTTAAAATCAATATCGTATATTCCATTAATAGGCACAAGATGTATATGAGCATGTGGCACTTCGAGACCTATTACCGCTACACCAATACGTTTGCAAGGGATAACAGCCTTAATAGCAGGCGCAATTTTTTTAGCAAATAAAAAGAGGTCCTTATAAAGGGCATCTTCGATATCGAAAATGTAGTCAATTTCAAGTTTGGGTATAACGAGTGTATGGCCTTCGGCTAAAGGGTTTATATCCAAAAAAGCGAGAAAGTCATCATTTTCTGCTATCTTATAACAAGGAATTTCCCCCTGAACAATTTTAGTAAATATTGTATGTGCCATAATACTTTTATCGTGTGACATTAATAATTTCAAATGTAAGCGTGCCGGCAGGCACATTTATTTCAACAATATCTCCTTTGGCTTTACCAATAAGGCCTTTTGCTACGGGAGAAGCAATGGAAATTTTACCTTTTTTGACATCTGTTTCATTTTCAGAGACAAGAGTATATTTTATTTTTGCCTTATTTTTCAAGTTTTTAAGTTCAACGGTTGAAAGCAGTGTTATTTTAGAAGTATCAATTTTTGATTCATCAAAAATACGTGCATTTCTTATTGTTTCTTCAAGTTGAGAAATTTTTAATTCGAGCATCCCTTGAGCTGTCTTAGCAGCATCATATTCAGCATTTTCAGACAAATCACCTTTATCACGAGCTTCTGCAATTTGTTGAGATATGGCAGGCCTTTCCACTTTTATAAGGTGGTTCAGTTCCTTTTTTAGTTTCTCGAGTGCCTCTTCTGTATAATATTGAGTACGCATATCTTTACTTTTATAATTTAACAATGCTAATAAAACACAAAAGAATCCCGCGTTAACGGGATTCTTAAAAAATACTATTAAAAAAAAACTTCTTACAAGTCCACTCTCACACCTATAGAATGAACTCCCATAAATGGATTTGAAGTTCTGTATGAATAATCTAAAGACATGATAGAAGACGTTTCTGGGCTAAGTGGTATTTGAACAGATAGACCTCCTGCCGGACCTGTAAGTGCTGTAGTTCGTTCGGCATCATCAAATAAACCATCTTCGTAGGCATAACCGGCTCTGAGCAGTAAGTAGTCTTTTAAGCCATACTCTACACCTAGTAAGAAACGGTCTTTTGTAAAAGAGTTAGAAGTAAAATTAGCTGCTACTGTTAGCGTGTGTCTGTCTTCGACGAGAATAAAGTCATAGGCGCCTCCAATATTTAACAGCGAGGGCAGCTCAAATTCTGCTGATCTTTGTTGCACTGTCATTTCTTCAGGTGCTCCTCTGGGTCTTCCTTGAAAAGACATACCGTCGCCACTGTATCTCATCCTTGGGCCAACATTTTTTAAAGAAATACCAAATTTTATTTGATCTCTTATACCTGTGACGTATTGAATACCTGCGTCAATAGCTATACCTTGTGCAGCTGCATCAGGAATAGATTGTGAAATAACACGCAAATTGATTCCACCATAAATGGCATGTGAGAATGCTTTGGCATAAGACAATGACACATTGAGATAACTGGGCGAGAATCGTCCAATTTCTCCACTGGCATCGGGATGATCTACGGTAGTGATTGGGATATCGCCAAAAGACATGGACATTACGCCAAGCCCGAGAGCTCCGGCATCACCTACTTTTTGAACCAAGCCAAAGGTGTTGATATGCACATCTGCACCCCTCAACCAATCGGTTCTTACTAAAACAACTTCTGTTCTTTCGGTAAATGCCAGTCCGGCAACATTTAGGAATTGCGATTCAAGGCCTCTGGCGTTAGCTACGTTAGCACCTGCCCAACCAGAACTTCTGGCAAATGGATTGATAAGCAACTCCGAAGCCCCGGATTGACCAGATCTATCCGGATTTCCGGCCATGACCGGATGGAGAAGAACAACTGAGATTAAAACTGTGGCTATTTTTATAAATTTTTTCATGCTATATATTTTTTTATATTTTAATATCCGTTAAGTTTTATTAGAATGACTGTAAATCTTGTGGACGGAGAACGCCGAACCACTTAATGACCTTTTCTCCAATTCCGGGAGCATCTACATGAATTAGATATACGCCACCGGCTATCGGTATGCCTGCATGGTTTTTTAAATCCCAGTCAATAGATGTCAGTTCTTCATCCTTTGTATATCTTCTTATTAATGTACCATCGACAGTATAAATAGATACGGTACACCTTTGAGGCAGATTCGTTATTTTAACACGATTGTCAAGCTGATTTGTTTCATACCCACTATAACCATAATACGGATTTGGTACTACATTGATTATATCAAGGGCATCTTTAGCTACTTCTCTATTCTCAAATTCTGGTGCCAAATCAGTAAATGAGAATGAATACATAGGGTAATTATCATTAACAGGGTTGGTAGCACCAATTGTTGAATAATTTCTGGCATAAGGTTTGGCCACTCTGATAGCTATTCTAACTTCATTGCTCAACCATTCTTCACCAGGTATAGATAATGGCATACCGGCATACATAGCATTTCTATATACTGAAAACATGTCCTGCATAGAAGGTGTTTGTCCGGGGGGTGTCGATAATTTACTTCTTATCCATGCACCTTCATCGTATGGTGGGCAAAAATCTCCTGATGGATGATCATAGCTTCCCATGATATATACATAGTGTTTCCCGCCAAATAAAACTTCCCTGTTAGCTTCTTCATATTGTGAAAAAGCATACATCATGTTACCCACATTCGTAAGATAACTGGCTGTAGGATTAAAAATCATATCACGTCCATTTTCTCCTTTTAGTCTGGAGTCTTCACCAAACATGATATTAAGTCTTTCTCCGGTTTCGAGGTTAATTGCATAGCCCGGGAACCAGCCCATGCCATAACCGTCGCCATCAGGTTTTCCATCTTTGCCAACAGATGCGCCTCTACGCAATTCAAATCTATTTGCATTACCTTCTGTGAATTGAGGTACGCTTCCCATTTCGATAACAGGTGATCGTGTCCACTTGCTCTTATCAGGTGTAAGTACAATATCGACACTTGCAATATTTCCAATAGGGTTCAAAGACCTTGAAGGGCCATGCATAGGTCCGTAGTAGAACCTGGAGGCTAATCTGTAGGGTGCCCATGTGCCGTTTATTAATCTTTCATAAACTTCACCATCATCCAAGCCTTCACCCTGGCCAACTCCGGTATAATCATAATCATTGTTAATAGGTTCATCAGAGTCAACCAGCGTTCCTGATCTTATCCAGTTAAAAGCGCCCCTGCCATCTATGTTAGGCACACCTCCTAACCATCTTTTCGAACTATCGGCATAAGTAATGTATGAAGTGATTAAACCATTATTTGATTCCCTGTCATATCCCGGTAAATCAACCTGCTTGATGGTTATTGAAATACCCAGATCAAGGAATAATTGCTCATTAGGTATTACGATGGAAGTATCCGAAAGGAACTCTTTTCCGGTTTCATTGTTAATTAATGTCCACCAGGCTTCATCAATATTATTGTCTTCGACATTAAATCTTAAAGTAAATGTTCCTTGGGGCACCTTAAATGGATCAATAACTTTAACGTCAATTGGTCCACGCCCGTGTTTATAGGTTGGGTTTTCAGACCGCCATGGAGGTCCTGACATGATTTCATCAATGGTTTCTTCAGTGAGTTCGAGCCAGTTGCCACCATTACCCTGGCCTTCAATACGTGTAATTTTTGGTCCATCGCCATAGGCTGCGTTCATCACTCTGCCTCCGGGTGTTGTAATGTGCGGGATAACAGTAATAGGCTCGATCGGGCCTCCAAAAGCAGACTTACGACCAGCTAAGAAAGGTTCCTGCTGACCATAAAGCCCATCAAGAGCACCTGGGTCTTGCGAATACTCCATATACCTGTTATGAGCATAGGCAATAGCCATATAATAATACTGTTTGTGATTAACAAGCCTTCTATCACCGGTAGCAAATTGATCTGTGGTGATTCTAAAACTATGTCTGATACCCTCGTTAGCACCATCAACTTCCTCTACGGGAATATTTCCACCATGCTTATCTGAAAAATACCAATTGACCAGCTGTCCAATGGGTGAACCATCCTCATAATAATTTTCAATATCACATTGGGCTACAATACGGGCTTTATCAGCATCGTGAATTTCAGAAACTGACACATTGGCATCCCTTAATTGGTAAATTTTATACCCTTCAAATCTGTAAACAGAGTCCCAAGGTTCATCTAACTCAATATGCTCCGGAGCTATAATACTTGGGTCCCACTCTGCATATTGTTCTCTGTAGTTATTAGAAATAGGAGGATTGGTCAAATAAAGAATCACCTCTCTGTCCAATTCTCTTGCTGTTAAAACCGGTGCATCAGGGCCATCAAGAACACGGAAGCAGTTATCAAAAAGTCTTTGAGCTTTATCACTCACTGTTCTCAACAATTCAACAGATGCAAAAGGACCTCCTGTACTGGCTCTCGCCCAAACGATACCGACAGTAATGTAGTTTACGGCTCCAGGCTCAAGTGTAAAAGGGCCTGCCGATTGCATAAAACGTCTATCATAAGGTTGATTCCCTGCTGTTTCTTCAGTCCAATACACAGGGCCATTGGGCGGTACTCCACCAGTACCCCAATTACATGGGTCTGTATCGCCCGGGAACATAAAGTCTGCTTCTGGACCGTAAGCTCCTGATGCATGGTGGGCATTACCACCATATAACATTCTGGTATTATCTTTCCATATACCCCTTAAGTAATTGTAATATTCAATGGCTATTTGAGGGTCTGTTTGGTTTTGGTTGAGACCGCCTCCCGTATTGTTATGATATACAAATCTACGCATTCCAAAACGCTCATTATCAATGATGCCATCTCCAAAATTGAGTCCGTTTATGCCCACATCACAGATAAGATTGCCGTTTTCATCAACTCTGGGGTTATCAAGACCATCAGGATCAATGTAAGGCCCCTGGAAAAACTTAACACCTACAGCGGGTGGTTGTACACCATAATGATGTGGTGCTCCATCTCCATCAATCTCGCGGCCGTTATAGCAATATCCTAAACCTCTTAATACGTCGCATCCGACATAATCATCGTAAGGGTCGCCAAGGTCAGGGTCAACCCACTGACTAAAATACGTTTCTGTTAGTCTGAATGTTGACCTGTTGATAATTTCATAACTGTAAAAAGTCATATTATTAATTTCATCATTGGTAGCAAAAGCAAAAGCCTGAGCTCTGATTTCCATACCAATGGCATCGCCTTGTGTTTCAGTGTGAATATTTCCTTTATCATTAAACACCCACCACAGGGTCTGGTCTCCTTTTATCACCTGGTCTGCCAATATGCCAATGCCTTCGGCAGTAGGTATTCTCGAATGACATAATTCATTATCAATATCATAGTAAGGATAATCACCATCTTCCGGTGTATAAACAGCATTACCATTAGGAGAATAAAACGGAGCTAAATAGAAGCTTTGCCCTCTGGAGACATCACCATGTGCAGGCCATTCAAGTATTGAACGAGGAATTTCATAGTCCGGGAAAGCTGATGGGTCGTTATACCATGCGATGTGCATGTTTACTTCCTGTCTGGTTATAGGGAAGTGCCTGTCATACTCAAGACACACGTCAGGTGTAATAGAAGCAGAACCATCAGTTGTTAGAGGCCCTGGCCAAAAATCGTTACCAACCTGTCGGTAACGCAAAGCAGCAAGTTTCAACTGTCCGTTAACATCAACACCACCAATCCATAATGATGCCGAAAACATAGACATTTTACCGGATCCTTTGGGAACTTCGTAACGGGGTTCTCCCTGAAGGTTCCACCACATATCACCACCTGTATTAATACGTGCTCTGACATTATTTATGTCGAGGTCCATATGCCCTGTAGCAGGGACACAACCGGCAGATTTTGTGACATTTGCGGGTGTTCTTTTAACATATTTTTCCGGCACTTGTTCTGCATAGAGAAAAAGTGGAAACACGCCGCTCATTACTAATAATAATAGCTGTCGAATTGAACTTTTCATTTTATTTTGTTTTTATGTTTGTTATCTATATAATATATATGTGTACATTAAAAACTTAATTGTACACCAATTCTAATAAGTCTGGGTAAACTGTAGTTTTGAGGTCTGTTGATGGCTACTGTATATAAATCTCTAAAAGACTGGGGATCAACTTGTGATTCAATACCAGATTGGAATTCAGCTGCAGAGAGGTATCCATCATCATCTGGAACACCTGTAGCTCTGTACACACCGAGTACGTTTTGTGTATTAAGAACGTTAAGAATTTGTACATAAACGTTTACAAAAGCTTTTCTTGTTTTATTACCTTCGCCATCATTGCCAAATTCAAGCATCATATCTCTATCAACGCGCGCATCGATACGGAAAGACCACGGCAATCTTGAACTGTTAATAGAGCCTTGCAATAAACTTGTTCCTCCACCGAGTGCTACGGGCGCGATATTACTTTGACGGCTGTAAGGTGTACCCGAACCACCGGTAAGCTGTACGTTAACACCGGTATTTTCTAATAAAGGAATGGTTCTTTCTGTACCGTCAACAGTTCTTGTAATAGTAGGACCGGTATAGTTTTGTCCGGAACTGAATCGGAAGTCAAAAACTGTGGTTATAGCATGACGTCTGTCATATGAAAGTGGGTTTGTCGTTCTGAGGTTAGGCTGTCCGGAACGGACAAGGCTTAAGCCTGATGTTGCTGTAGAACCCGTTCCATCAGCAAACTGAAGCGTGTAGCTGGCTTTGATCCAAATATTTCTTGTTCTTCTAAGATCGTATGAAATAGTAGCACCTTTGACAGTCCCAAAATCAATATTATTGAATGAATAGTAAGTATTGGGATAAGCTTCGCCGTATCTGTACGCCTGCACAAGGTCTCTCATTTCGCGATAGAAAGCTGAGAGTTTAAGTGCGGATGATTGTGTAAGTCTTTGTTGAAAGCCTAGTTCGTAGTCAATTGTTTTTTCGGGTTTAAGCGATGGGTTTGAAACAGTACTTTGCCCCATACTTCTAATGAAGTAATAATTTATGGGGTCCATTCTGAGACCAGTTGTTGGTCTTTTGGTAAGGACATCGTAATGCGCAAAAAACTGAGCCTCATCGGAAATTGGAAATGAGAAAGCAATACGAGGCATTACAGATATTTGAGGTTCGTAATCTGTAAAAGCACTGGAATTGATTTGCTCCTGGTCTGGGTTGACAAGGTATGGCGCTATACCTGATGATGTTGCGATGATTGATGGGTCGGCAATTTCAGCACCTTCTGCATTGTACCATACATAGCCGTCTCTGTAGCCATTGATTCCTGTTGGATTATTCAAGTCGTTCACATATACGTAAAAATGGTCTTTCATATTGCCGGGGTGTGGCCCTAAATCGGTCACTTCACCCACTGTTTTAGCTTCATAGAAAAGGAAAGGATCTTTTAGAACAGGTTGATTGGCATCAAAACGGTCCACACGAACACCTACATTAAAAATCAGGTCTTCAAAAGCAAATTGGTCTTGAATGTAACCGGCCATATAAATAGGTTCGAACGGCGCAATATGTCTTTTAAAATTTCCGTGTTCATCTCTTTCTGTAAAAAAGTCATCAAAACTGGGTCTGTCTCTGAGAATTTTTCCGGTATGGTCGTAACCATAGTAAGTAACAAGGTTAAAGCCCTGGTTGAAAAGTTCGTCAGCATTAAACATGTCAATACTAAACATATCCGGATGATAGCTATCGATATCAATCCAGTCTGTACCTTCAACTTCAAGGCCTAAAGACTGTCTGAAACTCTTATCGAAAAAGGCATGAGTAGAACCATCATACAAGCGGTTATAGTAAACGGTGTCCTGAAACACACCATAAGCATCATAAACAGGTATTGGATTGTTCAAGTCAAGCTGCTCAATATGTCTGTTAGTCAAGCCTCTCATAAGTGTCCACAGACCAACGGGGCTGTATGAATATGAGCGGTCTATACGTTGCTCGTACTGAAATCCGAACCTGATATTATGGTTGCCAATTTCAGCAGTAGCATTGGCATTGATACCAATTTGCGAACCATTAAAAACAGAATAGTTGTTGTACTGAGTTCCTGTGTTGGCCCATAATCCACCATAGACTGATGGAGGGTTCTGTCCATTTAAAAGAGCACCGCCATTTTGTGCAAGAGTAGCATTATAATAGTGGGGAAAAGTTTCATCGTAAAGGCTATAATATTGTGAAGTATAATTGGCCAATTCAGGATTTATTTCACTTCTTTCGTAAGCAAACAAAGTATCGGCAAAGCCATTATGTACCCAAATATTATGTAGGTCTAAAAGGGTATCAGAACCATACTCATAGGACCTTATTTTATAAGTATCAAACTTACCGACATAACCATAGTTAAATAAGTTATCGCCATGATTTTCATTTTGAACAGTTTGATGAAATTTAGAGTAATCAGCCTGAATGGTATAAGAGATATTTCTTATTAAAGCTTTTGAATCCTCGGCTGCGGGGAATCTTTGGGAAAATCGACCATAAACGCGCCAAGTTGTATTAATGACCTGAGGGTTATTTTTAAAATTATAAAGTGAATAAGAATACACCCAAGAACGACCGAAGCTATGGTCGAGCGAGCCACCAAAAGAGAGCATGGTATTGGGTGCTGTACGGACATCAATTTTACCGGCAAGGTTAATGCTGTTGTTACGTACATTTTGACGGGCTTCAATATGCTCCAGGTCAGACATTCTGACAAATTCGGAATTAAGATATGTTCCATAACCCAATCCTGTTGGGCGTACAGGATTCTGTTCGAGGTATTCTAATTTTTCATCATTGATTTTATAAACTCCTATAGCAGAGGGTCTGCCATCTTTGGCAGTGGTCAATTCTCCTGAGAGGAAAAACCCAATCAGAGAGCCATGTCTATTTACATCGCTTCCACGAACTAGCGGCCCTTGCAAGTTGAAACCAAGCAGATGATAGTTAAACGGGTCTGTCAGTTGAGAGGTAACATATTCGATACCGCCTCCAAATTCGGGTGCCGGTCCTCTGGTAGTAATGTTTACCACACCACCTGTGGCATCGCCGTACTGAGCGGGAAGTCCTCCGGTTAGTACTTGTACCTGATCTATGGATTGCTGAGGTACACTGGACGAACCTCTTACCCTTATACCATCTACATAAGTCACTGTACCTTCGGTTCTGGCTCCTCTCACACTACCCATTTCTCCATCAGCCGAGAAGACACCTCCAACAGTAATAGCTACAGATTGAGCAGTACGTCCCGGCATTCTTTGAATTTCTTCTGAGGTAACTGTTCCACCGGATGTTGTACGCCCTTTATCAATAAGTGGCACCGCATATTCTCTGATTTCAACAACATCAAGCACCACATCAGTAGATGTAAGCTCAATATTTTGGAATGTAATCTGGTCGGGGCTAATAATGACCCCTGTGATCATAACTTGCTGGTATCCTACTGATGAAGCTCTGACATCATAACGACCGGGCGACAGAGGTGATATTCGGTAGTTACCATCCATGTCAGTACTTATTCCGGCCACTTGTCGGCCACCTGTCTCAACCACGACATTTGCAAACGGAATCGGCTCATTGGTTTGACTATCGGTGATTTTTCCGCGCAAAGAACCTGAAGACTGGGCATAAATCATTGTCCCCAAAAACAAGGTGCATACAAACAATGCGAGTAATTTTTTAATCATGATTATTTAGTTTATGTTAAATTTTCATTAACTTTTTTTATGAATTTTTAAGAGGCGTAAAGATATGCATATTTTTTTTTGTGAAACTTTTTTTTTAAAAAAATTAGACATATCCTTAAGTTATTTAGTTGGTTTTTAGAATAATTTAAAACTTAGGTTTTAATATCTCGGCATACAAGACAGCCCTTTTCGGGTCAAAAGGTTCTCCATCAATAAGCACTGTAGTAATTTCATTGTTTTCTTCTTCGTTGTCCGCTATTAATTGAATAGTTTTTTGACTGCTTGTATTGTAATCATTTTGTTTATCTTCCAGCTTTTCAATATTGCCGGAAAAGTTGTGTTTGATGTTTCCTTCAAATTCTTCAAATGCAGAATTAGAAGTGTCGGCATCCGCGACATTTTCTGTTGCTTCCTCATAAGTTCTCGCAGGTTTAGGTTTTTCTGTTTTTTTGCCCAAGATCATTTCTTCCAAAACAGTTGCAAAATCTTCTTCGGGTTGCGCTGTTTCGGGTGTTTCTGTCTGGTCTGTTTGTTTGGGAGGTGCGTTTTTTTTGTTTTTGGCTTTTAACAGACCCGACACTATCCAAACAATGGCAATAATAATGTAAATAATTCTTTCGTCCATAATAGAAATTTTTATGTAAATATACAATAGTTGCTTAATAGATAAAAATCAAAATCAGCAAACGGTATGTTTCAATAAGTAAAAGGGGCAACATCATTTAAGTTGGTTTAATATTTCAAGTAATTTTTCCTTTTTTCTTCTCGACACCGGAATTTCATCTCCATTAGTCATAATGATAGTTCCTCCGTCTGATTTTATATAGGTTTTGATATAGTTGAGGTTAATGAGATGGGATTTGTGAGGTCTAAAAAAATTGCAGTCGGCCAAAAGTTCTTCGTGTTCTTTTAATGTTTTGGATATGAGCATGTTGGTTTTATCGTTGAAAAAGAATTTGGTATAGTAATCGTCCGACTCACAGCGCACAATATCCTCTGTGCTTACAACATGCATTCCTGAGGCCGTTGAAAGTATAATTTTTTTAGAAACATTTTGCTGTTTAAGTTCATTAAGTACAAAATGAATATCGTCCAGTCCATTTTGTCCTGCCGATATTTTTTGTCTTACTTTATCCACAGCATTAATCAAATCATCGGGCGTGATGGGTTTTAATAAATAGTCAACAGCATTAACTTTAATGGCTTTAATGGCAAATTCTTCGTGGGCTGTTGTAAAGATAACAAAAAAGTCTATGGTGTCTAAGTCTTCAAGAAGTTTAAAGCCGCTACCATCAGGCATTTGAATATCAAGGAATACGACATGGGGTTTAAGACTTCTGATATGACTTAAAGCTTCCCTGTAGCCTGCTGAAGTAGCTTTGACTTTAACTTCAGGGCAATATTTTTTGAGCATTAGTTCAAGTGTTTCACGCGAACTTTTCTCATCATCAACTATTATAGCTTCTAACATGAATTACTATTAAAAAAAGTAGGTAAAGAGCATCAAGCCTTTGTGCACAATATTGTTAGTACAAAGGTAAAAAAAAAATTGGATTGCAATGATTTAAATAATAAAAATAGGTTTGATGCAGCGGCTATCTAAATTATTTCCCAGCCTATCGGCAGGCCAAAGGAGAACGCTATCATTATTGCTTTATTGAGCTTTTAAACAAATCGCCTAACTCTCGAAAGCCCTCCAATATCTCCCCCCCAAAAAAGGAATTTCGCACCCAGCCTGTATTATTCATGCTTTTAATTAAGGTCAGATGCAAGGCGCTGAAAGCCGCCGACATAGTAAACTATTTCAAGGTTTTCGCAACGTAGCAGATGGCCTGAAGTAAAAGCACTCGCTAAAAGTAAACAAAAAAAATATTTTCTAAAATATGTTCGCTTTTAACTTGATAACCTATATTATACATGTTTTTGTTTACTTTTTGTGAATAATACAGGCTAGTGAGAAATCTTTCAAAAGAAACATTAAATACGTCCTACAAGTTCTTTAATAATGCGTGTCATTTGGGGTGCTGTTTTATGGGCTACTTCAACAACTTCCTGGTGTGAAATCTCTACAATTTTTCCTTCGACGCCCAAGTCTGTAATTATTGAAAGGGCAAAGCAAGGTATTCCCATATGTCTTGCTGTAATAACTTCCGGCACTGTTGACATCCCCACAGCATCAGCGCCAATGTTTCGGATGTACCTATACTCCGCCGGTGTTTCATAGCATGGACCCGAAACGGCAGCATAAACACCTGTTTTGCAATTGATATCATTAGCGGCAGCAATTTTAAGTGCTTCTTCTATAAGATTTTTATCATAGGCATTGTGCATATCAAGAAATCGTGGTCCGAGTTCATTAATATTTTCACCTATCAATGGGTTAGCAGGCAATAAATTAATATGGTCATTAATAATCATAATATCACCTATTTCAAAATCCGGGTTGACGCCTCCACTGGCATTGGATAAAATGAGTGTTTCAATGCCCAGCTGTTTCAATACCCTTACCGGAAAAGCCAGTTCTTGCATTGAGTAACCTTCATAAAAGTGAAAACGGCCCTGCAAGGCTACAATATTTTTCTTTCCGATGGTACCGAAAATAAGGCAACCGCTGTGCCCTTCGACCGTTGAAACAGGAAAATTTGGAATGTTTACATAATCCAATTTCAACTTTACATCAATATCATCAACCAGACCACCCAAACCCGAGCCCAAAATAATGCCTACTTCAGGCTTCGCACTTATCTTTTGCTTGATGTAATCGCTTGTCATAACTATTTCTCTCAACATAACGTATGATTTGGTTATCAAAATCCTGTTTGTATGGTTCATGTATCTGAACTTTTATGGGTATGTAAAAGACCGGAACCTCTTGAAGCATTTCTTTAATAGCAGGTTTGTCAAGCCTTTTAGCATCTTTTTCAGTCGTAACTATAATTTTGTTTACAGAATATATGTTGTTGAACTTTTCAATAATCTTTTCAATATCTCTTTTTTTAAAATTGTGATGATCGCGGAATTTTATTTTAAAAAGTTCGCTGCAATAATTTGTCAAATGTTCTTCAAGCAGAGATGGATTAGCTATCCCTGTAACCATTAAGATGGCATATATTTTTGTTGGCAGCGTTAAATTTTTATTGTATAGCGGAACACATTTTTCATAAGCCAAGAATGAGAAAATAAAACGCTGATGCTTTTGAGGCTTAATTCTTTGGTAATAATCTTTTACAACGATAGGCGAAAGCACTTTAGGAGATTTAGAGACACAAATAATATCCGCTCTTTTGGCTCCTGACCGAAATTCTCTAAGTCGCCCGGTGGGAAATATAAAGTTGTGAATAAAAAGATTTGAATAGGGTGTAAGTAAAATATTTATTCCGGGTTTAATATACCTGTGTTGATATACGTCATCTAATAAAATAACATCCAATTCGGGGAACATTTTCAGGAGTTTTTTTACGCCTTTAACTCTATTTTCACAAGCAGCAACCACCAGGTTTTTAAATTTATTTTTGTACTGCAATACCTCATCCCCAAGCTCATGAGTACTCATGTGGTTTTGTGCCAATATAAAGCCTTTGGTTCTGCGGCCATAACCCCTGCTCAATACAGCTACCTTAAAGTTTTGCTTTTCCAGCAATCGCACCAGATATTCAACATGAGGAGTTTTCCCTGTGCCTCCTACTGATAAGTTCCCAACTCCTATAAGCGGAATAGTAAATGTTTGAGATGGCAAAATACCCCAATCAAACATTTTGTTTCGTAAAAGCATTATTATGCCATAAAGCGTAGCAAAAGGGTACAAAAAAATTCTAAAAAGCCAAATCATTTATTATTTTTATAGAGTTGTTTAAACAATCATTTTGAGAAACTATAAATAAGGCTTTTAGCTTTTTACATACATCTGAATACCATAGAGTTTTATTGGTGCATCAAGCATTCTGTAGTTTCAAAAACTTCATAGCCCAAACTATCGGCTATGAGCATATTGATTTTCAACAAACAAAAGCAAAAGTAAAGAACAAATGGCAAAAAAGCAAATTTATCTTAAATCCAAACTGTTTTTTTAACGTTGGGACATGTACTTGAGGAGTTATTTTATTGACAGGCACTGTGTCAGATATTGCTCATAAATCGGGGAAACGCATCGTAAAGCAGCATCCCACTGTTTAGCCAAAATGTTTTTATGTGGCATTTTTGGGCTGTTTGAATATTTTCTTTCAAATCATCGACAAAAAGTGTATCATGTGGATTGATACCTGTTCCATCAATTACTTTCTGAAAAATAAGGGCCTCCGGTTTTCTGGCATTCATTTCAAATGAGAAAAAACATTTATTAAACAAATCATGCCATGATAAGCCGTTAAAGTTCTGTGCCAACATTTGAGAATAATATTCATAATGAATTATATTGGTATTGCTTAATAGATATGTATTGTATTTTTCTTTAAGTTCAAGGAGCAACTCAATGTTTTGCGGGGGAAAGTCAAGAATAACGGCATTCCAAACTTCATCAACTTGAGCATCGCTCAAATTCATTTGAAAATAATCCCTTAATCCGTCTCTGAATTGTTCTGGCGAAATCAGCCCTTTTTCAAGCTCATCAAATATACGTTCTTGTTTTACTTTAGAATATTTATTCTCGAAGTTGTTGATCTTAAATTTTTGGAGTTTTTTGGCCGGCCCCTTATAGTCAATATTGAGTATGACGCCACCGAGGTCGAAGATGATATTTTTAACTTGCATATTTTTTTTGAAATGCTATTTTTAATGTTTACATAATGACGGCATAAAAAAGCCAGCCCATGCCACCACATCCCAACAGGAAGCCTGTGTATATTTGAGCCTGGCTATGTGCTTGCAGCTTCAATCGTGAAAAGCCGATAAGGCCGGCCACTAAAATCATCAGAGCTATAAGCATTCCCATATTCATAGAAAGAAAGAACGAAAGCCCTATAAAAGCACCCACAAGACCACCAATGCCTATCATGTGTGCAGATATTTTCCACCAAAAATTAACAATCATGGCAACAATAACCAAGGCAGCAGACCCTAACATAAAAATGTAAATCACTGAAGGCAGGTGAAATTTTTTCAGCAAATAATATGTGGAAAAATAAAATATAGCTGTTACGATATAAGGTAGTGTTCTTTCACGCTTGTTCTCTAATGATAGATGTGTTATCAGTTTGCGATACTTCATAAAAAGAATCATTAACACGGGCAGTATAAATGAGTTCAGAAAAACAATTGCAATAATGGTAATTTTAGCATTTAAGGGTATGACATGAGAGATATAGCTTTTCATTTGAAACAAAAGTATAAAACTATATGTTGGGATTAAAAGCGGGTGGAATATGTAAGAAATGAGATGGGCAATAAATTTTTCCTTCATGGCATTTTTTTGTTTTATAGTTCTTTGCGTAAACGTGCAACGGGTATTTCAAGCTGTTCTCTGTATTTTGCTACTGTTCGCCTTGCTATGTTGTAACCTTTTTCCTTTAAAATGTGGCACAGCTGATCATCTGTCAAAGGCTTTCTTTTATTTTCTTTTTTGATACAATCTTTTAAAATATTTTTTACTTCTATAGTTGAAACTTCTTGTCCGTTTTTAGTTTGTAGCGATTCTGAGAAGAAAGATTTAAGGGAGAAAATACCATAGGGTGTTTCAACAAATTTGCTGTTAGCAACGCGTGAAATGGTAGAAATATCGAGCTTAACCTTATCTGCAATATCTTTTAGAATCATGGGTTTCATAAGCGAGAAGTCGCCTGTAAGGAAAAAATCTTTCTGATAGTTCATAATGGCTTCCATTGTATAAATCAGGGTATTCTGTCTTTGCTGAATAGCATCAATAAACCATTTAGCAGTATCAATTTTTTGTTTTACAAAGACTACAGCATCTTTTTGAGATTCTGTACTGTTCTTTTTATTCTGTGCATAAGCCTTTAACATTTCACTGTAATTCTTGTTTATTCTCAACTCGGGTGCATTTCTTGAGTTTAGAGTTATGATTAATTCGCCATCTTCATTTTTTACAGTAAAATCAGGTGTAATGTAGTGCAGATTTTTATCTTGTCCTGCATGTGTATTTCCGGGCTTCGGGTTAAGTTTCAATATAATATCGTAGGCTTCTTTAATCTCTGATTCACTAAAGTTGTGCTTCTTAATAATTTTATTAAAATGCTTTTTTGTGAAGTCGTTGAAGCTTTCGCTGATAATTTTTATGGCATGGCTGATATTGACATTATTTTCATTATTTTCATAAAGTCTTTCAAGCTGTAGCAAGAGGCACTCCCTGAGATTACGTGCGCCTACGCCGGGGGGGTCGAATTGATGTATTTCATGCAATACTTTTTCAATTTGTTCGGGGCTGGCTGTAATATTTTGTGTAAAAGCCAGATCGTTTGCTAAAGCATCAAGACTTCTTGTAAGGTAACCTGAATCATCTAAAGAGCCTATGATGTGAACACCTATAATATAATTATCATCTTCACTGATTTTTAGTCCCAACTGTTCTACCAAATAGTCCTGAAAGCTAACACCTGAGGAGTGGGGTACTTCTTTTCTTTCGTCGTCTGGTCCAATATTATTGATATGCAATTTATAATCCGGGACATCATCATCATTGTCAAAATACTCCTCAACATCTTCAAGTGTTACTTCATTATCAATATCATCATTGGTTTCTGCTTCATTTTCGTTTTCACTTTCAAATTCTTCATAATCAGATTCTGTAGTTTCTTCATCGCGCCCTTCTTCGAGTGCGGGATTCTCTTCAATTTCCTGTTTGATTCTTTGCTCTAAAGCCAATGTAGGCAGCTGCAACAACTTCATCAGCTGAATTTGTTGTGGCGACAACTTTTGTAATAATTTAAGTTGTTGTGTTTGCTTTAACATAACTCCAAAAAATTTAGTGCAAAATACAAAAAAATAAATGAAAACCCAAATTATTAAAATTCTGCACTCAAAGGTGCTCTTGGAAAAGGTATAACATCTCTGATATTTGTCATGGCTGTAACAAAGAGCATTAACCTTTCAAATCCAAGGCCGTATCCACTATGAGGTGCTGTCCCAAATTTTCTGGTGTCCAGGTACCACCATAATGATTTTTCGTCGATGTTCATCTCTTTAATTCTTTGCAAAAGTTTATCATGGTTTTCTTCTCGTTGAGAGCCTCCAATAATTTCGCCTATTTGAGGAAATAAAACATCCATGGCTCTTACGGTTTTTCCATCTTCGTTTTGCTTCATATAAAAAGCTTTGATGCTTTTAGGATAGTCTGTTATGATAATTGGTTTTTTAAAATGTTTTTCCACCAGAAACCTTTCATGTTCGCTTTGCAGGTCAAATCCCCATTCTTCGACAGGAAAGACAAATTGTTTTTTCTTATTGGGTTTGGCATTTTTTAGAATTTCGTAAGCCTCGGTGTAGGTAATGCGCTCAAAAGGATTTTGCAGGACAAATTCAAGTCTTTCAATTAGCCCCATGACATCTTTCTCATTTTTGGGCTTATTCATTTGTTCTTTAGCCCTCCTTTCTTGAAGGAAAACAAGGTCATCCTTACAGTTGTCGAGAATATAGCTTATAACATATTTCAGCATTTCTTCCGCCAAGTTCATATTATCTATAATATCATAAAAGGCCATTTCGGGCTCAATCATCCAAAACTCTGACAAATGTCTTGTAGTGTTCGAGTTTTCGGCTCTAAAAGTAGGTCCAAAAGTATATATTTTGCCAAGTGCCAATGCGCCTAATTCACCTTCCAGCTGACCGGAAACGGTAAGGTGCGTGGGCTTTCCAAAGAAATCAAGGCTATAATCTGTTTCTCCTTGCGCGTCTTTAGGCACGTCATTCAAGTCGAAAGATGTAACATTGAACATTGAACCCGCTCCTTCGCAATCGCTGGCAGTTATAATGGGAGTATGCAGCCAAAAAAAGCCTTTATCGTTGAAGAACCTGTGAATAGCAAATGCCAGTGCATGTCTTATACGAAAAACGGCACCGAATGTATTGGTGCGTATTCTCAGATGCGCATTTTCCCTGAGGAACTCAAGGGAATGTCCTTTTTTTTGAAGGGGATAATCTGCCGGGCTTGTACCTGTAATAATAATTTCTTCAGCATGTACTTCAACTGCTTGCCCCTGACCCGATGATTCTACCAAAACGCCCACAACTGTTATACATGCACCGGTAGTGACATCTTTAAGCAGGGCTTCATCAAATTTTCCCAAATCAACAACAACTTGTAGGTGGTTTATGGTTGAGCCATCATTAAGGGCTACAAAAGCCACATTTTTACTACTACGTCTGGTACGAACCCAACCTTGAACTTTTACGCTTTGGTTGAGGTGTGTTTGGGTTTGTTTTTTTAAAACATCTGCTATTTCTGTTCGTTTCATTTTTAACTTTTAAATATACCTTGACTCTTTACAATACTAATAAATTTGAAAATGCAAATTTATAAATAATTATTAAGACTTTTTCTCAAAAACAAAGGGGCTCTGTACAATGCATTTTTTGGCTCAGCCATAGTAGATTTTTTACTTTTTCTACAAAAAACATTAAAAATTCATTTTTTTTAACAAAAAAAATATGCCGTATTGGTATTTTTATTACGATATATCAAATTTTATTCGTATAATTGCTTTTTTTTAGACATGTTGCAATAACTTTTATTAAGCGAATGAAATCGCTTAAATAATACCGAAAAACATGGAAATAAGCCACAAAATTGAAAGAAACAAATTGGAGGAAGTTGCCAAAAAACTCAAAGTAATAGCACATCCTATACGAATAGCTATTATTGAAGTGCTTCAGAAAAATGGTTCAATGAATGTTAAAGAAATACAAGATGGTCTTAATATCAAGCAGGCACAGGCGTCGCATCATCTCATTTTGTTAAAAACAAATGGGGTTCTTTCTTCGGTAAAAAAGGGAAAAATGAATTACTATTATGTCAAGCATCAAATCATTAATCAAATCATGGAATGTATCAATAATTGCGGCTAAGCTCCATTATTCACATAAAGTAAATAAAACGTATAAATTGTAATAACCAAGCCTCGCACAAGAGCTATTTAAACCCTTATTATATTTTTAACCCGAATTACACATTAGAAAATCTAACACATAATTCGGGTTAAAAAAATGGGATAATACGTACAAGTTCTAAGCAGAAAATACTTTGTTTAGCTACCCAATGTGGCAACCATAACAGCTTTAATACTATGCATTCGATTTTCTGCCTGGTCGAAGACAACAGAAGCTTCAGATTCAAAGACTTCTTCTGTTACCTCCATACCATCGAGCCCATATTTTTGAAAAATTTCTTCACCAATTACGGTTTCTCTGTTATGAAAAGCTGGCAAGCAGTGTAAGTATTTAACATTAGGATTACCGGTCAGCTCCATTGCTTTTTTGTTAACTTGATAGGGCTTTAAAAGTTTGATGCGTTCTTCCCACACCTCATCAGGTTCGCCCATTGACACCCACACATCAGAGTAGATAAAATCAGCTCCTTTAACACCGGAAGCAACATCTTCGGTAAGGGTTATTTTTGCGCCTGTTTCTTGAGCAATTTCCTGGCACTTTGCTACAAGTTCAGCCTCAGGCTGACAAGATTGAGGCGCAATAGCTCTGAAATCAATGCCCAATTTTGCAGAAATGACCATTAACGAATTGCCAACATTATTTTTAGCATCGCCCATATAGCATAAAACCATTTTGTTGAGAGGTTTATCACAATGCTCTATCATAGTCATGACATCCGCCAGCATTTGCGTGGGGTGATATTCATTAGTAAGTCCGTTCCAAACAGGCACGCCTGCATATTTAGCCAACTCCTCGACAATTTCCTGTCCAAAACCTCTGTACTCTATACCATCATACATGCGGCCTAAAACACGAGCAGTATCTTTCATAGACTCTTTTTTGCCAATTTGCGATCCTGTTGGGCCAAGATAAGTTACATGAGCGCCTTGATCGTAAGCAGCAACTTCAAAAGCGCAGCGCGTTCGTGTAGAATCTTTTTCAAAAATGAGCGCAATGTTTTTTCCTTTTAATTTTTGCACTTCAGTTCCTGCATACTTGGCTTTTTTTAAATCCCTTGATAGCTCAAGGAGAAAGCGAATTTCCTGTGGTGTGAAATCCAACAGTTTTAAAAAATGTCTGTTTTTCAAATTGAAAGCCATAATAAACCTCCTTTTAAATAAATTAATATTATTGAATAATTCTGGTACCTGCATTATTATTTTTAAGCTGCGAAGCTTCGGTAATAATAGCGGTATTACCTGTTGCTTGAACGAAATTGATGGCTGCATTTACCTTAGGGCCCATACTTCCTGCCCCAAACTGCCCTTCATCAGAATATTTTTTAGCAGCATCAACGGTAAGCTCATCAAGAGCCTTTTCACCGGGCTTTTTAAAGTCAACATATACTTTGGGCACGTCCGTAAGAATAAAAAACTCATCGGCACCAATTTGAGTAGCCAAGAGTGCGGACGCCAAATCCTTGTCGATAACGGCATCAATACCCTGAAGTTTGTTGGGTTCGACATAAAAAACGGGGATACCGCCACCACCAACAGAAATAACAATTTGTCCTTCGCGTGCCAGGCGTTCTATAGAATTTTTGTTGCCAATAGTTTTAGGCTGAGGCGATGCCACCACTTTACGCCATCCGCGCTTAGCTGAATCTTCGGCAAAGACAGCTCCAGTCTCTTCGGCCATCTTATCGGCTTCTTCTTTAGAGTAAAATGGGCCAATAGGTTTGGTTGGTTTCTGAAAAGCAGGGTCGTCTTTATCAACCAATACTTCTGTGATTATGGTAATAACATCTCTTTCCATATTATTTTTTTCAAGAAGGTTACGCAACTGTTGTTCAATCATATAACCTATAAGACCTTGTGAATAAGCGCCACAAATATCTAAGGGCATTTCAGGAACACCAAACATCTTTGCGCCCGCAATATTTTGAAGCAATATGTTACCTACCTGAGGCCCATTGCCATGAGTTATTACAATGTTGTAATCCTTTTTAATGAGTTCCAATAAATTTTCACAGGTTTCATAAACATTGTGTTCCTGCTCATCAATCGTTCCTTTTTGCCCTGCTTTTAGTAAGGCATTGCCTCCAAAAGCTACTACTGCTAATTTCTTCATGTTTTAATATTTAAATGTTTTTTTTTTCTTAAATAAATGATGTTTTTTGCAATTTTTGGCAAATCTATAAATATTTTAGATATTTCAAGTTAAACGTTTTTTTTTAAATTGTATTATTTATTACAATTAACTGGCATTATTCACTAAACAGGAAAAATAAAAGCATGAATAATACAGGCTCATACACTTGAAAATTTATTTTGTTTATTTTTCTCAGGTAATACTTTTATATTTGCAATATCATTATTCGAAAAAGTATTTGCTATAGAAACCGGGAGTTAAGAAGTTTTTTGCAATAAAATGCACGCTGATACTCCGAAAAAACAAACAGATGAACATTCTTTTATTAGGCTCCGGCGGGCGTGAGCACACCTTAGCATGGAAAATTTCACAAAGTCCTCAACTTACAAAGCTTTATACGGCGCCGGGCAATGCAGGCACGTCAGATTACGGAACAAATGTAGATTTAAATCCTAACGACTTTGAAAACGTAAAAGCCTTTGCGAAAACACATCACATAAAGTATATTGTTGTTGGTCCTGAGGAGCCGTTGGTAAATGGTATTGCAGATTATTTCACCCATGACAACACGACAGAAGCAATTGTAATAGGACCTAACCAAAAAGCAGCTCAACTGGAAGGGAGCAAAGATTTTGCAAAAAACTTTATGCTGAAGCATGGTATTCCCACAGCTATGTACAAATCTTTTACATCAGACACCTATGATGATGCCCTTTCTTTTTTAAAAGACATGACAGCCCCTTACGTTTTAAAAGCTGATGGATTGGCTGCAGGCAAAGGCGTTATTATTTGCCCTACTTATGAGACTGCGGTAAAAGAGCTCGAGCATATGCTCTTAGGCCAGAGATTCGGAAAAGCCAGTCAGCGGGTTGTCATTGAAAACTTTCTTGATGGCATTGAAATGTCCGTTTTTGTAGTTACTGACGGGAAGAATTTTAAAATGTTGCCCCATGCCAAGGATTATAAAAAAATAGGCGAAAAAGACACCGGACCCAACACCGGTGGTATGGGTGCTGTATCGCCCGTTCCTTTTGTTGATAAAGCACTGCTAAATAACATTGAGCACTCAGTTGTAGCACCTACTATCAAAGCTTTAAAAACAGAAGAAATAGATTACAGGGGCTTTTTATTTTTTGGGCTTATGATTGTTGATGGTTTACCATATGTTATAGAATATAACGTGCGCTTAGGCGACCCCGAGACAGAAGTTATTTTGCCGCTGATGCAGTCGGACATTATTGACATGTTCCAATGCATCGAAAACCAAAATATTGAGAATTATAATATGCGCATTAGCGATGCTTATGCTACAACTGTAATGATGGTATCCGGGGGATATCCCGGGTCATACAATAAAGGGGAAGAGATTATATTACCGGAAATAACAGATAATGATTGTAGGATTTTTCATGCCGGGACCCTAAAGAATAAAGAAGACCGCTTGGTTACCAATGGCGGCAGGGTAATAGCTGTAACGGCTTTCGGGGACACTTTAGAACAAGCACTGCAAAGCAGCTACAAACAGCTTGGAAAAATTCATTTTGATAAATGTTATTACCGTAAGGATATTGGTAAAGATTTGCTGCCATATATTACTCGGAAATAATTGATTCTAAGATGTTTGTTAAAATTTTTCGTAAAAATTATCACTTTTTATTAATCTTGTTATTCGTTTATGGCGTACTACTGTGGCTGAAGGCTTTCATATATCCTGCCCTGCCGGACGTATCAGTTACCGCAGGATGGCTTTACAAATGGATACATCCCACCTTATTAGAATATCCTTATTTATCAACAATTACAGCATACGGATTGCTTTTCCTTCAAGCTGTTCTTTTAAATAATTTGGTGACAAAACATGCACTGTCTGAAAAAGTCACTTACTTACCTGCTTTTATGTATATCACGCTTATGAGTCTGTGGCCTTCTTATACAATGATGCATAAGTTACTTATAGCCCATTTTTTTATTTTACTTGCAGTTGACAAACTCCTGAACATATATTCCTTGGAGAATATCCGCAAACATATCTTTGATATAGGTATTTTGCTGTCTGTAGCCTCTTTGTTTTATGTTTATGCCGCCTATTACATTCTTTTTGTTTGGATAAGTCTTTTGCTTTACAAAACCTATAGCATTCGGCTATGGCTTATATCCATAGCTGGCTTTATACTGCCATACATATTTATTGTGTTTTATTTTTTTTGGACAGATAACTTAACACCCTTTTTAGAACTTGTACACTTACCAGCCCTACAGCAATTTGACTTAAACTGGGGAAAATTCTCAGTTTGGGCGGCCATAATGCTGCAAATTGTCTTATTAATAAGCGCTGTTAAATACAAACTGCTTGATAAAGAAAGAAATGTTATGTTGCGTAAGTATGCTAGCATTTTAATGGGGTTTTATTCTTTTACAATCATTAGCCTGATGTGGGTTTCTGATTTATTTGTGCACATGCCGGCATTATTCATCCCAACAGCTGTCTTTTTTTCAACATTTTTACTAAATGTGAAGAAAAAATGGGTAGGCGAACTTCTGGTACTGGCCATAGTTATTTTAGCTTTGATAAATCACTTTTTAATGCCTTTTTCAGGTTAAAGCCCAAACACAGGAAGTAATTATAAAATGACAGCAAATTGTTAATAATGAAGCAGGTTTTATTATTTTACTAACCAAAAAATGATAAAAAAGTTTTTATAACTTTGCCCATTCAAATAAAAAATATAAAAATATGAAAGCATTTGTTTTTCCTGGGCAAGGTGCTCAGTTTATTGGCATGGGTAAAGATTTGTATGACAATAGTGCTGAAGCCAAAAATATGTTTGAAAAAGCTAATGACATATTAGGTTTTCGTATTACTGACCTTATGTTTGGTGGCACCGAAGAAGATTTACGCCAAACAAAGGTAACACAGCCTGCCATTTTTTTACACTCCGTAATCCTGGCAACAGTAATAGGCGATGACTTTAAGCCTGATATGGTAGCGGGTCATTCGCTGGGTGAATTTTCTGCTTTGGTGGCCAACAAAGCTTTAACATTTGAAGATGGTCTTGTCCTTGTATCTAAAAGAGCCGGAGCTATGCAAAAAGCATGCGAATCAGAGCCATCTACTATGGCTGCAATTATCGGTATAGAGGATGAAAAAGTTGTAAGTATATGTCAAGAAATACAAGAGGTGGTTGTCCCTGCTAATTACAACAGTCCGGGACAGCTGGTCATTTCAGGAAGTATAAAAGGCGTTGAGATAGCATGTGAAAAAATAAAAGCAGCCGGAGCTAAAAGGGCTTTACCTCTTAAGGTTGGTGGCGCTTTTCATTCACCCCTTATGGAGCCTGCTCGTTTAGAACTCGCTGAAGCCATTAATAACACAACTTTTAACAAGCCATTATGTCCTGTATATCAAAATGTTAATGCTAAAGCTGTCAGCTCAGCTGATGAAATCAAAAAAAATCTAATAAGCCAGTTAACATCTCCTGTTTTATGGACACAGATTATGCAAAATATGATTAAAGATGGTGCTGATACTTTTATAGAAGTTGGGCCGGGGACTGTTCTTCAAAATCTTGTTAAGAAAATTAACAGAGATATTGCAGCTTATAGTGCAACACCATAACACCTTTTCATAAAGCCTGCTGAAAACGCTTTGGCTATTAGCAATTATGAAGAGATGTGTGCCTTTTAACTCATACTGGTATAATTGTATTTATTTCGGTTTATTCTTTGACTTGCTAAAAGCTTTGAAATAGCCTATCTGATGCTGCTTTCATTGTGCAGAATCAGGTTCAGGTTATCCACATAAAAACCATAAGCGCAGTATTAATTAAAAAAAAATATTTTTTTTTGTTTTTTATCAGAATTATTGTATAATTTTGGCATTTGAATAAATAACTCATTATTAACTAATTTTTAATTACGATGAAAACGACAAAAAAAATCTTTTTGTTTATCATGGCTGCATTACTTGTTATGCCTATGTTAAACTCTTGCCGCAAAGGCGAAAATGACCCCGGTATATCTTTCCGTTCCAGAGAGAGCCGTCTTATGCAACACTGGCAGTTGGTAAAAGTTGAAGGTACAGAGCAGTATGTTTTTGACGGACAAACTTTAACCTTTATTTATTCTTATGATGGTTCGATTTACACTATCTCAGGAAGTGGACAATCCGGATCTATGATGGGTACTTTTGATATTGAATTTTTGGAGCACGGCAAAGTAAACATCAATGAGACACTGACTGCTGATGGAGCTACTAATGTTTACAAAGGCACCGGCACATGGCAGTGGTTAGACTCAGATAAAAGTCAGAACTACCTGTTTGTTGATGGTGCTACAATGTTTGGAGGTGGCATACTCTACATTGACAGATTGGCTAATAAAGAACTCGTCTTAAAAGAATCATACGAAGAAAATGATGATGGCGACATGGCAAAAGTTGAATTTACCTATACTTTTGAGCCTAAGTAGTTTATTATCTTAAAACGTATCAAAGGTCGGCTGCACCAGCAGCTGACCTTTTTTCATTTATTTTCCTATGTCCTATACTTATACATACCCACGACCATCAGTAACCGTTGATATTATTGTTGTGAATAAAACAACTGCTGTTACAAAAGTTCTGTTGATTGAAAGAAAATTTCAACCTTTTAAAAACTGTTGGGCACTCCCCGGTGGTTTTATCGATAAAAATGAAAATTTGATTGAAGCCGCACACCGGGAACTAAAAGAAGAAACACATTTGACCGGTATTGATTTAAAACAGTTTCATACTTTTGGCGACACGGGCAGAGACCCCCGTGGGCATACCATTTCTGTGGTTTACTACGGCTATATTGAAAGGCATCCTCATAAAGCTTGCGCAGGAGATGATGCCCGAAATATTAAATGGTTTGAAACCGACAACTTGCCTAAAATGGCATTTGACCATAACAAAATTCTCAACAAGTTTATTTTGGAGATTTTATCCTGAACTGTTTGTTGCTGTAAAAAACTTTTCGTATGGCATAGATAATTTACATTCAAAGGGGGCATGGCTAAAGGCTTGCCTAAGAAGATTTTTTGGGGGCACCCTCAATAACAAAAACAAATTCTCCCTTAATTTTTTTTGCACTGAAGTAGGCAATGGCTTCGTCAATACGGCCTCTGAAAGTTTCTTCAAATTTTTTTGAAATCTCACGTGATATTGATATAATCCTGTCTTGACCAAAATTTGCCGATAAATCTTCGAGCGTTTTTAAAACCCTGTAAGGCGATTCATACAAAACTATGGTTTGCGTATATGACGACAACTCAGTAAGTTTACGCTGTCTTCCTTTTTTAACGGGTATGAAGCCTTCAAATAAAAACCTGTCGGAAGGCAAACCGGATACGACTAAAGCAGGGACAAAAGCCGTGGGTCCGGGTAAGCATTCTACTTCAACGCCCAGTTGTATGCAGGTGCGTACAAGTAAATAGCCGGGATCTGATATGCCGGGTGTCCCTGCATCACTTATGAGTGCTATGCTGTTATAGATTTCAAAAAGATCGGACATAATTGTAACAACCTTGTGTTCGTTGAACTTATGGTATGATTTCAGTTTGTTTTTAATACCATAATGATTGAGCAAATTACGGCTTGTTCGCGTGTCTTCTGCCATTATTAATGCCACCTCTTTTAAAACTCTGACAGCTCTATAGGTAATATCCTCAAGATTGCCAATGGGGGTTGGAACAATATACAGTTTGGTCATTTTTTATTTTTTAAAGGTGTCATGAACAAATGAGACAATAAGTTGAAACAAGTTATCGTAAGCATACAAGGAAAGGGTTTCCGGTTTATCGTATATGTTATGGTAATGCGTTTGCCCTCCCAGTGTATAAAAAAAGAAACTCTTCACATTATTGATATAAAAAAAATAGTGGTCACTATTTGCTGCTTCACCTCTGCTGCGTATTTCCCTCATAAAGCCGTGTGTGTTGTTGATTTTTTTCAGGCGTAAAAAATCTTCCACAAAGATTTCACCGTTAACCACCATCATGCCATCCTCTCCTGTGCTTACCATGTCAAGATTTATTAAGAACATGATGTCGGAGAGCGGAAAGAGAGGGTTATTCGTATAATAACGTGAACCAAGCAGTCCAGCTTCTTCAGCAGCTGTTGCTATAAAGGCCACCGAATATGGTGGTGGGTTCCGGCTGTAATATTTTGCCAGATCTAACATTAAAGCCACACCACTGGCATTGTCATGGGCTCCCGGAAAATATGTTTCCGCACCCATGCGCCCTAAGTGATCGTAATGAGCCGTAAAAACAATAAAAGAATCCGGAACAGCATAGCCCTCTACATAGCCTATGACATTTTGTGTTTGATAGGCAGGATAAAAGACATTTTCAATATCCATGGTAACACGCCTGACACGCCTTTTAAAACTTTCTTTGTGCAGCACCAGGGTTGGAAAGTCCAGGCGTAAGTGCCCCGTATAAGTACGCCACATTAATGGTTTTTCTTCATCAGTCAAAAAAATCACAGCCTCAGCACCAAAATTGTTGTAAAATTTCAACTTGTTAAAGAGTTTATTACGTTTCTTTCGTTCTGATGTATTATCAATTACGAGTACTTTATTTTCAAGACCTCTGCGTTCAAGTCTTCTTATTCTACGATCTGAGGTATTATGGCTAATGGTTCTGGCCCTGAATGTTCCGGTGTGACCTAGTGATGGTGTTTCCACTAAAAAATCAAAACCGGGCATCAGATTGTTGTTGTTAATAGAAAGTGACAAAGCCCCAGGAAGCGTATTAACACTTATGTTGAAAAACTGATAAAAACCTTGGTCAAACGCACTCAAGCCAATGGATAGCATTTCTTTTTTTATATAAGCGGCAGCAATACTGTCGCCTTTAAACACGTAACCCCTGCCATGCATTTCGGGCGAAGAAAGGGCTTCGATATGGCGCCGTGCATTGTTGATATCCTGAGCTAAAAGGCTTCCATGTAAGATAAAGCACAGAATTATATAGATGCTTATAGGCGGTTGTATTTTGATGGACATATTTGTTTGGCTTTTCAATAATTTTTGTTTATAATAGGTTTTTGAATAACTGCAAAACTAATAAAATTAGAAATAAAACATTTTTATAAGAAGTCTTTAACAGTTTTTAATAATTGTTCAAGTAAGCATTAAATAGGAGCTTAGGCGTCTTTCGCTTTTATAAATTACAAATAAAAGGTAGCCATTAGGATAAAAAAGAGTACATTTGTTTTTTAACCTAAAAAATTTTTATTCATGACAGTTACAAAAGACAAATTTGTTTCTTTGGTTTACACATTAAGACAAGATAATCAAGATGGCAAATTAATTGAAGAAGTAAAAGATGAGAAACCTTTACAGTTTATTTTTGGGATAGGCCAAATGCTTCCCGGATTTGAAGAAAATATTAAAGGATTAAAAGCGGATGACCCTTTTGACTTTTCATTAGATGCTGAAAATGCCTATGGTACTTTTTCTAAAGATGCTATAGCAAATCTGCCCATTGATATTTTTAAGGTAGAAGGAAAAATTGATGAAAAAATGCTCATAAAAGGCAATGTTCTTCCTATGCAGGATAACAACGGCAATGTATTTTATGGTAAAGTAGAAGACATTGGCGATGAAACTGTTAAAATGGATTTTAATCATCCATTAGCCGGCGTTAACTTGCATTTTTCCGGTAAACTGGTTGAAGTACGTGATGCCACACAAAATGAAATTGACCATGCTCAAGGCAAGCATAAAGGTGGCTGCGGCTGCTAATCATAGCGCTGACACCCATTGCCTTACATCATTTTTTGGGTTTTACAACAACCATTTTTTATTCCGTATGCCTGAGAAGTCAAAACAATAAAGCTTCGAAAAAAGGGCTTTTTGCAAAATGTAAAATGCCATCGGGCAAAAGCACAAATAATAAAGCCTAAATAACTTCGATGATAAAGTACCTTATCGACAAATAATGCACAAATGATAAATGGCAAAAAGGTTGTAGTTGTTATGCCGGCTTATAATGCCGAGAAAACGCTAGAAAGCACTTACAATGAAATACCATTTAACCTGGTTGATGAGGTTATTGTTGTTGATGATTGCAGCAGCGACAGGACTGCTGAAGTTGCTCAGGGCTTGGGTATAAAGCATGTTATCAGGCACAAAATAAACAAGGGTTATGGTGGCAACCAAAAGACCTGTTATAATAAAGCGCTGGAGCTTAAGGCTGATATTGTTGTTATGCTTCATCCCGACTATCAATACACACCTAAGTTGTTGCCATCCATGCTGTATGTAATTGCCAATGATCTTTTCCCCGTAGTTTTAGGTTCGAGGATATTAGGCAAAGGTGCTATTAAAGGAGGCATGCCGCTATACAAATATGCGTTTAACCGCATGCTTACTTTTTTTCAAAATGTTGTTATCAGCCAAAAGCTGTCTGAATATCATACAGGTTACAGAGCCTTCAGCGCCGAAGTGCTGAAAAAAATAAACTACCATACCAACTCCGATAATTTTGTGTTCGACAACCAAATGTTGGCTCAGATATTTTATGCAGGCTATGAAATTGCTGAAATTACCTGCCCCACCAAATACTTTACAGAAGCATCTTCAATTAATTTTAAAAACAGTAGTATTTATGGTTTTGGGGTTATTAAGACATCTTTACAATACAGATTACAAAAGTGGAAGCTTGCAAAATTCAAAATTTTTGAAACACAGAAATGACACAACTATCAGACAGCCACATACATTGTGTTTTTTGCAAGAGCATACATTATAATGTTAGGTATGAGACAAAAGATTTATGGGATAATGTTTATAATATTAATCAATGTGAGACATGCTTTGCCTATTATTTAGCCCCTTTCCCTTCACCGAAAATTCTTGAAAAAGCCTATGACGAAACTTACTACGGTACCGGAGGGAAAAAGTTTATAAAGCCCATCGAAAGGTTCATTAATTTTTTCAGAAACTTAAAAGCAAAACGATACAGCCGCCTATTGCACAAAAAGGGTAAAGTTCTTGACATTGGTTGTGGTAACGGCGGTTTTCTTAAATCTTTAAGTAAGCATAAAGAATTGTGTTTATATGGCAGTGAATTACAAGGAAAATCAGCCCAGAGAGCCGCACAGCATAAAAACATCAAGTTGAACATTGGCCCTTTCAGCCGACAGGCATATCATAATCTCAGTTTTGACATGATCACACTTTTTCATGTTTTTGAGCATTTGTCAAACCCATCGCATACTCTCGAAGATATTGACTATTTATTAAAAGAAGGCGGCTATCTGGTCATGTCTTTCCCTAATATTGACAGCTATCAAAGTCGTCTTTTTAAAGGCATGTGGCTGCATCTTGACCCGCCACGCCATGTTTTCTTTTTTACCCCAAAAGATTTTAAAACCCTTATGCGCTCTAAAGGGTACACCATTGTGAAAGAAAGCTATCACTCATTAGAACAAAACCCTTTCGGAATAACACAAAGCCTGCTTAATACTTTTATAAAAAAAAGAGAAGTCCTATTTGAATACTTTAAGGGCCATTATGCTTATGCCCGTCATTGCAGCCCTCTTAGCATTTTTGCTCAAATCATATTTTTTGCTTTAACGATGCCCTTTGCTATCGTATTTGAAACTATAGCCGCTTGGCTCAAAAAAGGAGCTACTGTTGAATTCGTCCTTCGTAAAAACAATTTGGCACAATGAGAACCGTGTTTGCATAGTAGGAAAGCAAATACAACACCAGCGCAAATAAAAATTCAGCCTTAAAGAAGGTCTGTAATTTTTATTATTTTTGTCTCTATTAATTGTCTTTCAAAAAACAATGATACATGAAAAGGTTTTTTCTAATTATTGCATTAATATACACCTTTATAAATAGTGGATTTTGTCAGTCGTCATATTTTGGCGACAGGTTTTTCAAAAGCATCTCGCTCCGCACGGACACACTCAGCTACAATACTGACAGCCACTATATTAAATATCAAGATGCTTACCATTTATTTTTCAAGGGTATAAGTTCTTCACAAGTAGTAGAAGTAAGACTGTTCCCTGTGCACAATGCCAACATTAAAAATCTTAATTTGCTCCCATCCAGAGATTTTGAAATAATAGATTCTGTTGCATATGTCAACGATTCACACTACAGGGCAAAAATTGAATACCACAATCTTTTTGAGACGCAATTGCCGGTTTTAATTTTTGAGGTAAACAAAAGTGAAGGAAAAGCTGTAAATTATGAGCTGAAACTATTCCCATATTTTAAGCCTGAGGTGAGAAAGTTATCTGAGCCTATAGAACTTTTTGCAGGGGAGGAAAAAACCATAAACCTCGGCGGTCGCCATCTTTTTAATGTTGCTACACCAAATGAATGGCAGGAAACGGATGGCTTTGAATACTCATTAAGTCGCTCAAGTGATTTTTTGAGTATAGATATAAGGCCTAAGCGTACGGGCAGCAAAACATTGGAAATTCCATTAAAAACCAAAAGACCTGTTTTAAGCGATACGTTAACCCTCTCACATACACTGCCTCCATTACATTTACCATTTCATATCAAGCCGAGCCGTTTACAGTTTATTAATACGGATAAGGAAACCATTTTTCATGACCCTGTAAGCATGAGAAGCGAAGAAATACAAATCGACTACCATCCTGATATCCGCATGAACAGGACTTACCGGATTGAGAATCAACAGGAGCGTGGGGGCCAGCTTATTGCTGAAATAACACCCAAATCGGTTGTAGGCAACAGGATTATTTGCGACATACGCACTTATTTTCTACACAGGGTTTCGAATGGTTATCTTTATATCAAAGACGGAGCCAGGACTTTATACATGACAAACTTTAATATTGTTTACCGCCCTGAAATAACAAATATTGAAATTTTAAGAGAAGGGCGCGACTGGACAAGCAACCTGTCGGTTTTTCCCGGGGAAAATATTGAGGTAAAAATTGAAGGCAGCGGTTTGTATCACACACATATTGATTTCGATGGTTGTATTTCGCGCCGCGACAGTATCCGCCTAAGCGATCAGGTCGTTTTTTACAATTTAAAAATTCCTGCCGACTTGCCGCGCCGCAAAATTGTTTTGTTTATGAACAATTCTATCACGCAGCATGAGTTGTTAGTCAGAGAGCATCAAAAGCCGGCCCCTTTTAATTTTATCAGCATAAATTACGGCACCGAAAATATCAGTATCACGCAGCCCCATTTCAATCAGCCGGTACTCTACAGCGAAACGGTAAAAGATATCAACATTATTTTTCACCCTGACAGTATTGATATCGGTGATGATTTTAAGGGCAAGCAATACATAAACATTGAAGTTCGCTTGCTTGACAACAATAACCGTTTGCTTGACATTCAGACCATAAATAATGTGGTGGTATGTCCGGGTTCAAATTCGTTGCGTTATGCATTTTATGATGCTTCCGATTGTAATGCTCCTATCCTTAACCTCAACGATTATCTGATTCGAAAAACATACCATCTGGATGCTTTTTCTCAGATTATCATTACTTTTAAGCACAACGAGAACAGATACAGCAGCGTTGGACACAACCGTAAAATCACTATTATTTTGGAACGTAAAAGCAAATTTGATATTCAGGTTTCTTTTCCTGCAGGTTTGCTGGTCAAGGAGTTTAAAGAGGCAGGCATAGGCAATCTTTCAGGTATCAGCACTTCCGTTTTAGCCGAGTTTAGCTTTTACGACAGCAAGCAGCTGGGTCGTTTACGCCCTTACCGTATAGGAGCAGGATTTATCGCCTTAAATGCTTTTAATTTTAACGAATCGGCTAACATCACGCGCGATATCGGTTTAGTGGTTATGGGAGCTATTGAGCCCGTTAATAAGAATGCCAAGTTCAGCGTACCCATTTATCTTGGTGCCGGATACTTACTCAAAAACAATGATGCTTTTGCCATTTTTGGACCAGGAATAAGATTCCAGTTCTGATGTCGGCAAGATTTCAACTAAAGGGTTTACCATACAAAAAATATCAAACTGACTATAATACCACTAAATCATATGAAAAATATTTTGATTGTAGCAGCCACTTTAATGGAAATTGTGCCTTTTTTAGAAAAAACGCAGTCTGCACATCCATCAGAGGATGTTAAACCAATAATTTATAAACAAAAAAAACTTCACTATCTCATAACAGGCATCGGTATGACTGCCATGTCGTGTCATTTAAGCAGACACTTAGCTGCAAACACTTATGATTGTGTTATCAATGCCGGTATTGCAGGCACTTTTAATAAAGATTTTAACTTGAGTAAGGTGGTAGAAGTCAGGCAGGATATTTTTGCAGAACTTGGCACTGAAAACCCTGATGGTGCTATTGTTCCATTAACATATCATAAAGAGCTGGACAACGCGACCTACACCATGACCGTAGAAAATAATGACCCTTTAAAGACCATGCTTATAAACAACTTACCAAAATGCAAAGGCATAACCGTAAGCACAGTCAGTGGCAGTTCAAAGCGCATAAAACTGTTAACAGATCTTTATAAACCTGATGTTGAAAGCATGGAAGGAGCGGCCTTTTTATATGTCTGTAATCAGTTTAAGCAAAAATCGTCACAAATACGAGCCTTATCAAATTACGTGGAGGTACGTAACAAAAAAAACTGGGCCATAAAAAAAGCATGCAACAATCTATCGGAAACACTGGATAAAATTGTTGAAGAACTTTGAAAATTTAGCATTTATGAATAAGCTTATAACACTGGCTTTCTCGCCCTGCCCAAACGATACTTTTATTTTTGACGCCCTGGTACATCAAAAAATTGATACTGAAGGCTTAAAGTTTGATTACCATATAGCTGATGTAGAAGAGCTTAACAAAGAAGCTTTTCATACCACCTATGATGTGAGTAAAATGAGTTTTAACGCATTTTTGAACGTTTTAAGTTCTTACGTCAGCCTTACTTACGGGGCAGCTTTTTGCGATAATTTTGGGCCTGTTGTTGTCGCTCAGAAAGGACTTGAAAAAAAAGCGTCTGACGCCATAGTAGCTGTTCCGGGGCTTTATACGACCGCTGCTTCCTTATATCAAATGTTTTTCCCGTTTAAAAAACTTTATCCGGTTCATTTTACAGAAGTTGAAGAAGTTCTTAACAAGGGTTTGGCCGACATAGGTGTGCTTATACACGAGCAGGTGTTCAGCTACTCAGAAAAGCGATTAGAAGCCATCGCCAACTTAGGGCAACTATGGTATGCCAAAACGCAGCTCCCTGTTCCACTAGGTTGTATAGCTGTTAGAAGAAGTATGGCGCCGGAATTGAAAATGAAGATAAACCGCTTGCTGGGCAAAAGCATTCGTTATGCCATGAAAAACCCTAAGAGCGCAAATGATTTTGTGTTATTGCATGCCGATAATACGCAGCAGCTGATTGTCGAAAAACATATTAAAACCTACGTTAATGCATACAGCCTGAACTTTAACGAAAATGCCATTAAAGCCGTTAAAACTCTAATGAGCAAAATGCCCGACAGCTCAAGCCTTGGAAATTTATCCATTATTGTATAATGTGCTTATGAGCTTCGTGCCAATAAGCCAGTGCCGGGTTTAAGCGCTGCGAAATTTTTTACTTAACAGCTATGGCTGAAATTTCAACATTGACACCTAATGGGAGGCCGGCCACCGCTATGGTTTCTCTTGCAGGAAAATCGCTGGTAAAATATTCAGCATATACTTTGTTAACAGCAGCAAAATTTTGCATATCTGTTATAAAAATCGATGTTTTTACAATATGCGAAAAATCCATCCCGGCTTCTTCCAGTACGCCTTTTAAGTTTTCCAAAACCTGCCGTGCTTCTGCTTCTACAGATTCTTTAACCAGTTCATTGGTTGCGGGGTCCACCGGTATTTGCCCGGAAATATACAATGTGTCGTTTACATAAACTGCTTGATTGTAAGGCCCAATAGGCATTGGCGATTTTTGTGTCTTAATGATTTTCTTCATAGTATTGATAATTTTTTTGATTAATATTGCATCATAAATTTGAAAAGCAATATTACAAAAAAAGCTGATAATTTTAGCATGAAATTACTTATAGTTGACAACTACGATTCATTTACATACAACTTATACCATTATTTTGAAGCCCTTTCCTGTAAAGTAAGCGTACGCAGGAATGATGCCGTTACTATTGAAGACGTATCAGCTTTTGATGCTATAGTATTATCTCCGGGACCCGGCTTGCCTCAGGAAGCAGGCATAACACTAAAGCTTATTGAGGTTTATGCTGCAACAAAAAAGATTTTAGGCGTTTGTTTAGGACATCAGGCTATTGCTGTGGCCTTTGGAGGTCAATTAATGAACCTCGATAAAGTTTTGCATGGTGTAAGCCGTAAAACCATTGTTTGCAATAAACATGAACCCATTTACAATGGTCTCCCCCGTCATTTTACCTGTGGCCGATACCACTCATGGATAGTTGATAAAAACAGCCTTCCAGAAACCCTGGATATTACAGCCATCGACGAACATGGTCATATCATGTCTTTAAAACACAAAACCCTTCCTGTTCAGGGTTTGCAGTACCACCCGGAATCTATTATGACAACATACGGTAAGCAGATTCTAAAAAACTGGCTTGCACTTTAAACCCTGCTTAAGCGGCTGCCAAAACTTCTGTTTGCTGAAAATCATCATGGCCCCACCCTAAGCAGCGTGCTGATTTTCTGCTACTGCCAGCCTTTAGGGCGGGGCAAAGAAGTCGGTATGACCTAAATTAAAAATATGAATAATACAGGATAAAACATTTTTTGTTACTTTTACAAAAACTATTAAAACCGTGTTTATCATATACGCACCTTTTCGAACGCCACGCCTTGAATATGTGCTGCATTATCTTTTCCGGCATATTATGGCTGTTGATTACGACCTTACAAACGACAGGTCGGCATATATGGCATCGGAAAAGTATAAAATCAGTTATGCAAACGCTCCAATAGCAAGTCGTGAAGTACATATTCCCATGCACAGCAGCTTATTGGATGACGCTGACATTGATGTATTTACGCCAGAGGTGGCACATCATGAATCAATGCCTGTTCTATTCCCCGTTCAAAGCAATGCCAAAATCAGTTTCGATATTTTTGCAGCTGTATTTTATATGCTGAGCAGATACGAGGAATACTTGCCTTTTATTAAAGATGCTCATGGCCGATTTAAAGCCGAAGAAAGCCTGGCTTACAAACATGGGTTCTTAAATATGCCTGTAGTGGATTTATGGTGTTTACATTTCAAAACTATTATAGAAAAACAGTTTAATATCAAATTAAACACCGATAAAAGTTTCCGCTTTATACCCACTATTGATATTGATATCGCTTACGCATATAAATACAAAGGTCTTTTCAGAAGCGTATTAGGTTATCTGAGGGCTCTTAAGAGTGGGCAATGGGAAGATATCCGCAACAGATTAAGCGTTAACTATGGGAAAGCCGATGACCCTTACGATTCCTTTGATTATATTTTGGAACTACATGAACGCTACAAGCTTGAAACAATTTTTTTTGTTTTGGTAGGTGATTATGGGCCCTATGATAAAAACACTCCTTACAAAGACAGTCGGTATCAACAGCTCATACGGCATTTGTCTGATTATGCTGAGATAGGTATTCACCCCTCTTATGCAGCCTCTACTGACGCTACTTTACTGGCGAGGGAAATAGACCGTCTATCCCATATTATCAGAAAAGACGTTACCAAAAGCCGCCACCACTACCTCAAAACTGCTTTCCCATTTACCTACAGGTACCTGATTGAGAGTGGCATAAAAGAAGACTACACCATGGGTTTTGCTTCTTATCCAGGTTTCAGAGCCGGCACGGCATCGCCTTATACATTTTTCGACTTGGACGCCAATAAACCAAACCCTTTGCTCATTCACCCTATTGGCATCATGGACGGCACCCTTAAAGACTACCTTAATGCAGATACCGAGGAAGCTTGCAACTTAATATCTCAACAATTAGCTGCATCACGCAAAGTGAACGGCACTTTTATCAGCCTTTTTCACAACGAATCGCTGGGAGAACATGGCCGCTGGAAAGGCTGGCGCAAAGTTTATGAGGATATGATTAAAAGGGCAACTTTATGAAAATTGTACACCTCAAACATAAAGATATTGATAAAGTCAGATGGGATGCGGCCATAAAAAAAGCATCCAATGGCAACCCTTATGCGCTCTCATGGTATCTCGACATTGTTTCGCCTGAATGGGAAGCATTAATTAGCCCCGACTATGCGACTGTAATGCCTCTTACTGTTAAAAAGAAAATGGGCTTTAACTATCTTTGTCAGCCCCCTTTTAGCCAGCAACTTGGCATCTTTGGATACAATTCGGACGATGCGTTGACCATACAGTCTTTTCTGAATATTTTGTCCCAAATGTTTAACCTGATTGAAATCAATTTTAATGAAGCCAACCACGAGCTGCCATCTGATGTTTTAAGCAAGCCCAATGACACTTATTTTCTTGACTTAAAAGCGCAATATGCCGATATTACCTCTCGCTACAGTAACAACTTGAAAAGAAATATTAAAAAAGCAGAAAAAGCCGGCTTGACCATTTGCGAGAATAACAGTATTGAAAAGCTTATCAACATTTTCAGAAAACATAAAGGCAAGCATATTAAAACGCTCAACAATGATGCTTACAAAAAACTATCCGAAATTGCACGTAGTGCTATAGAAAAGGGGTGCGGTAAAATTCTGGAAGTTTACACCTCTGACGATAAAGAGCCATGCGGCGGCGCTTTTTTTATGTCAGATGAAAAAAGAACGGTCTTTTTGTTTTCGGCACTCACCGAAAGAGGCAAAAAAAATGCCGCCATGCCTTTTTTGATAGATGAATATATTTCACAAGTGGCCGGACAAAAGCGTATTTTGGATTTTGAAGGCTCTAATGAAAAGAACTTAGCCAGATTCTACAAAAGTTTCGGAACAAAAAAAAATATCTATTTTCAAATCTGTTATTATAAATTTCCTTATATTGTACGAC
>PXBB01000056.1 GCA_003565735.1 Bacteroidales bacterium | reverse complement strand
GCGGAATCTATATTTTGGCGTAAATACTATATGATAATCACACTTGTAAACGACATGTGTTAATTTGCGATACTTTCCCATTTCGCAAAATTAAATAATTATTAGCACAGCTAAAAAAAAAACATGACCACCTTCTAAGAAGGTGGGTTTTCAAATATAACTAAATTTTTCAGAAAAACGCAGTGCATTTTAGGAAAGTGCGATTGCCTCTGGTGTGAGAGTTCAGGAATTGTCTGCTGGAAAATCAACTTATCCCTCCACTGAATCCTAAAGTTTTTGAAGTGGCAATATGGATGAAGATGCCCTATCACTGTTCTTCTTTTTCTTTAAAAGCCTTTTTAAGCATCACTTCACATTTTAACGCCTGTGCTTCTGATAGTGCATGAAACTCTATTTTAAAAGTATAGTTACTGGGAGTGGTATCTGTCAGTTCTATATGAGGTTCTTTAGTAACCGCAACCCAGGGGGAGTTCAGAAGCAAAAATCGGATGTTTGCGATATATTCAGGGTAAGCCTTATTTTTAGGTTGGTTAATTGAAAAACTATGCTTATAAAGAATGTCATTTTCATTGCCGGGGAAACTAATAACGCCTGATGAAAGTTTAGAGAAAGGTACTTTAACTAAGGATCCGTCATCCGTTTTTATTTCAACAGTGCGATAGCCCACATGGTTAATAAAACCTTCTATATGTTCTATTTTAATCTTTTTACCTTTTTCAAAAAGATTTTCGGATTTGATAAAAATACCAGCAATAAAATCACGTATAAAAAACCAGCTTACAAAAGAAATGACAACAAGTGTAATAATCAGCAGCAAAACTTCATAATACTGCGCTTCCTTGAAAAGCCTTCCGGCTACAAAATAGGCAAAGAGAACCCACACAAAAAATTCTACTAACGGATACGATTTAATCAGCATATTATGATACACTTTCGGCACAGGTAGCACCTTAATAAACCAGGCTGTAAGACGTAGTAGTAAAAATAAAACTATGGCGTAAAAAAAATAATGTAAAATCATCAGATAAGCTCCTTATGTTTTAAAAATTTGACAATATGAGGTTCAATATATGGGTTAATCATATATACATTATTAGACATCTTACTAAGCACTTTAGATGCCGTTAGATAGTGCAATGAGATATCCAAAGAATGGCTGTCTAAAGGTATTATTTTTGAAATTCTTTGCTTGTTAAGCCGGCGGTGCAATATCAGTTGTATGATAATAACAAGTTTGTCTTTGCTCAAAACATTAAACACTTCATAGTCCGGCTTACGGGGTTTTGTAATCGTTATTTCTTTGTCTTTTATGCTGCTTATGTGAGACAGCCAGGCATTAAGAGCCGTACCAACAACCCCATCGGTATAATTAAAGTACTCATTAAATAATTGGGCATAACGCCATTCAATCATTAGTTTCTCAGGCATTTTCCCTATCTTGAACTTCAGCTCACTCGATTGGTGACGCAACAAAACAAGATCGCGTAGTTGGCGTGTGCTGAATGGTTCACATTTAATAAGGCTTAGAAAATAATCATCCATGTTCAACATCTTATTGATGTAATGATATGATATTGAGTTGGCGTTAATAATAAACAAGGTTTTATGAGCGTATTTCTTAATCAGTGAGCATATCAGTTTGACAACTTTATCACCTTCTGCTGTACGCTCCCACCATAACGCCAGGTCATTGATTATTATACAGGAATGGGAGGGGAGTTGTTTCATAATATCATCAACGCTGCCTTGCTTTCCGGTTGTTTCGGAGAGCACTTTCGAAAAATTTTCAATCCGGCAACTGCCATGACGTAAAGGATAGAGTTGATACATATTGTCTTTTTGAAAGTGACGTTGGGCAATAAGGTTACAGAGGGAGGTTTTGCCGGAGTTACGCTCTCCTAAAACCATAATACCGCCTCTGCTTCCGTTTTTGAAGTGCTGTACTGTTTCTGCTGCCCTGGCAAGCTCTTTGGTTCTGCCTACCCAAAACCTCTCATTAACCGTATATTTGTTGTTAAATAAGTTTTTATAATAAAAAGGAAGTTTTTCCATCACTTCTTTATCAGGCATATGTTTTTCCGAAAACTCCAGCAAGCGGTCCATAGAAGCGTTGTAGCTTTTGGTTTCGCTTTGAATACTTTTTGCTAAAATAATACCCCGGCTTCTGCCATAGAAAACAGCTTCTGCAAAACGGTAGATGTTCTTTTTGACAAATCTTAGCGGTGCAAATCCGACTTTATTATTAAGCTTCTTCTTAGATTTGCCGTAGCTTTCTTTAGTGCTCAGCATATGTCTGATAGCTAATGGTTGGAAGGCTTCCTCTAACCTAGTACTTAAATTTAAAGTGAAGGCTTCTACCATATCAGAAAAAGAATGCTGATCGGTTTTAAGACTTTTGCCAAAATTTTCAAGATATTGAATCTTCAATTGCTTGCTGTCAGCAGTTTTTGCATCTTCACTGATATACATATTGTCAATGTTATATCTTGAAAGTGACAATAAATTATTGAGTTTTCTTATTTTTTGATTGATCTCGCCTTCAAATTGACGTATGATAATGTCAATTTTTTCAGGGAAAAAGACCTCGAAAAAGTTTTCTAAATAAGCTTTGATATCAACATTTAACAAAGGCAGGTTCTCATTTGAAAAATTTTCGCTATGCTTTTTGAATGAAGGATGCGGTAAGTTAATTTCTTTAGGCAGATTTTCATTAAGATTTTTAATCTCATCGTACAGATCTTCAAATATCTCAGTCAGACTAATTTCATTAAAATAGATATTGTCTAAGTTATACTCAAAAGAATTATGCGCTTTGGTATGCTCTTTATATGATTTTATGCGTGTATGGATTTCTTTAAAATTGTCTTCAGCACCTTTGTTTAAACTTACCAACACATCATTGTATGATTTATGTATTTTAGCTTTTATGCGCGTTGCTAAGGACTGCAAAAGTAAGTCGAGATATAATTGATGTGCGTAAATCCGCGTGTTTTCAAGCCAAAGAGACGGGTACTCTTTTAAACTATCAACCGTGCGCTGTATTGTTGACTTACTTTTGGCCGTACTTTTTAAGTAATACTTAAAGCCCGGTTTTTCCAGATGAAAAATTATCAGGCTCATTTCTCTGCGAAGTATAGTGAAGATACTTTTTTTATAAAGTTTTATGCCGCTTGACAATACCTCTTCGTAGGCGGCGATATTTGAACTTATGTCGTTCAGATAATTACGGCAGGTGTTTGTATTAAAAGTGTTTTTAGTTATTTCGGCTTCTATATGATAAAAACTGTTTCTGATTTGTTGATTAATTTTATGAACTTCATTTATAAAATGGTACGTGTTGTTTTGATGTTTTGTAAACAAAGTTTTTAAGTATGTGAAAATCCGTGGTTTTAAAACTTGATCTAAAGTTTTTTTATAAGCAATTTTTTCAATTTTAGTATTTGTGAAAAAAGCAAATGCGGCCTTTTGTTTGGCTTTATGCCACTTAAGGCGGAGCTTGTCATGGCGTTTCAAAGCATAAGCTTCTTTTTTGAATGTAACCTTAACAACATCCGGACTTGGTTTTATAAACTGTTCAAAACTATGGAGCAGGTTATCAATGGCAAAGGCCCATGTTTCTTTATCTTTAAGAAATTCCTTGTTGATGTGCGTTTCTGTGATTTTTTTGATTTTGAAAAGGGTATCATTCCATATGCGGTAAAACTCTTTTTTTCTTAAATCGTTATTTTTTATGTCCAAGCTTTTCTCCAGTGCCGTAAAAGCATTTTTTACGACTTGCTGTAAATGATAACTTAATTCTATATTTTGTTTTTGTACTTTGACAAAGCTTTGATTGTAAAAACTGAAAAGCAGTGCTTCTATTTCATGCTTGCTTAATTGTAAATGCTGATTTAGCAGGACGTCATGTGTTTCGGGAAGCTCAATGACCTCCTGGCTGGTAATATCGTCCGTGACTTGCTTACGTGCTTTTATGCTTTCCTTGCCTTTTTGTGCCAAAAAAGTGGGTGCTTCAAAAGAGCTGTTTGCATCTAAAAACATTATCGAGGGCAGTTCCGCTGTTTTTTTAAGAATGTACTTAAGTGTGTCTGCTGCATTTTTAGCATTTGGGTTGGGTAGTTCGTAAATGATGAGATCGGCAGTATCAGAATGATTAACAATAAGTTCTAAAGCGGGGAGGTTTTCTATGGTATTGTTAATAATGTTGACATCAATAGAAATGCGATAAGAGTTTAGTAATGACTTAATATTACTTTCAATATTTTCTTCCGGTATGTTATAGTTATTTATGAAGTGAAGCGTGCATTTAGCATGGCGCCATTTGATACCAGACATTAAAAAGCGAAGCAACGACAGACCTAAATAGAAGTTCTTTTTTTCGCCATCCCACCATATGTGTATATCTTTTCTCTGACCAAAAGCTTTGGTTTTGTTGTACTTAATAAAAATACTGTTAAGCTTTAGTTTGTGCGAAATTTTAAACACTTTTAAGAAGTCGTCAAGTTTGGCAGGGTCATTCGGAAAACCTAAAAGCATAGAGTTAGGTTCAACACCCGAAAAGCCATAAAGCTGTGCGACACTTTCAATACCTTTGTAAACATTTGTGCAATGGTATTTTTTTTGAAAAATATTATTGTTGTAGTCTGCATTTTTAAGCTCTTCATCCTCATCACATTTTGTAATGATATTGTCACTTCCTTTTTCTTCAATAAGTTCAAAATCAGTGAGTATGCCCATTTTTCCAATAAGGTCGGTGCCTATTTCCAAAAGATGAGGTCTTGTTTTTAAACCGCCGCTGAAAAGAATGATATTAGGCCGCCAGTTACGGATTTTAAGTTTTTGTTTTTTGAGTTTAAGCAATCCTGTTCTCACGATGGAAGCCCACACGCTATTCCAGGCATCACCGGAGCGTAAAACGAGTTCTTTTCTTTTGAGATAGAAGAAGATGGCAGCAAGTAATATTGTGGCTACTATCATAGCCAACAGGTCGAGCTGAATCATAACAATAAAACAGGCCAGTGCACCAATAATGCTCACTGCAGGTGGAATTTTGAAACTGGGCCTGAAGTCGGAACTTGCCCAGCTTTCAATAAAACAACTCAGGTTGAGAAAACCGTAAGTAATGATGAAAAAGCTTGTGACAATACGTGCAATAACGTTCAGTTCACCTATCATAATGCCGGCAGTGGCAATGACGAAAGACAGTAACAGGGCGTTTCTCGGTTCATTAAGAGAGCCGTAGCCTTTAGCAAAAAAGCGTGGCGTGATTTTGTCTATCGAAATGGCCTGTAAAATACGAGGAGCTGCTAAAATGCTTCCTAAAGCAGAAGATAAGGTAGCACCCCAAATACCGGCGACCACAAAATATCTGAAACGTGATATGTCAAATAGTACGTTGGGGTTATTTTGTAGAACATCCCCACTAACAGTAAATGAAAAGAAGAAAGCAAGAATAACATACATAATAAGACCTACTGCTATAGCAGAAATAGTACCTCTTGGCAGGGCTTTGTTAGGATTTGATAAATCGCCTGACATGGAAACACCAGCTTCAAAACCGGTAACAGCCGGAAAAAAAATGCCAAAAAGAACTATCCATGGCAATGCTTCGCCAGTGCCAAAAAAATTAGGTAAGGCAGGTGCATACTCATGGCTGCCCCAAAAAATTGACATCAGCGATAATACCATGGCTATCAATATAAAGAATTGCGTTTTGATAGCCAGCTTGGTGCTGATAAAAGTAAGCAGAGTAACAATGGATAATACAATAAAACCTGTTAGGCGTATAGAATTTTTTGAAGAGTCCATGTTAAAGAACCCCAGAAAAGCTTCTGCAAAACCTATCAGATAAAGACTTACGCTAAATGATAAACCGACAAAAAGAGCCAGCCCCAGCGTTCCTCCAATAGGTAAGCCCATGCTGCGCGAAATCATATAATAAGTGCCACCGGCTTTCACTTTCTTGTCTGTGGCTATAGAGGAAATACTAAGACCCGTAGTTATGGAAATGATATGTGCTACAAAGATAATACCCAGCGCAGATATAAGACCGGCCTGACCAACAATCCAGGGTAATCGCATATACATAATAACACCCAGTATCGTAAGTATGGAGGGTACGAAAACGCCTCCAAAGGCGCCTAACTTTTTCGATTTCACCATAATTTTATGAATCTTTTCTGCTTTCTTACTTTAGTATCCTATTTTATTTGATGATACAGCTTAAGCAACTGTATAATTTTTTTCAAATATATTAAAAATTAAAAAACAATAATCAATTATTTAACCGTGTAAAAGTGTACGAGTGGTCAGCTGCTACGCACGGGGCTATTATTAATTTGAAACAAATTATTGTAAAAATCATGGCTGCCAAAATATTACATAAGAGCTCAGGCATAGTAAATTAAAAAAAATAAATAACGGCTTATTCTTAGATTTTTTTGAGACAGTGACATGTATTTTACTATCTTTAAAATCTTTTCATAATTTTGTATTTCTTATGGCACATTAACATTTCAGTAAGAGCCGGATGGTTCAGGTTTTACTGCTAAAATATATATGCAAAGCATTCAAAAACAGTATTAAAAAATAATTTACATATATGAAAAACAAAAATAAAAACAATTATAAATTTTCAAAAGAGGATGTTTTAAGAGATTACCGTATAGCCGTTGAGAGTAGAAATGCTAGTTTAATGGGGCGCAGAGAGGTCTTAACCGGCAAAGCGAAATTTGGCATTTTCGGCGATGGTAAAGAGGTGCCACAGTTAGCTATGGCACGAAGCTTCAAAAAAGGGGACTGGCGTTCGGGTTATTACCGGGACCAAACGTTTATGTTTGCAGCGGGTATGATGACTCTTGAGGAGTTTTTTGCACAGCTATACGGCGATACCGATTTGCAGTTTAATCCTTCAACAGGAGGCCGTTTAATGAATAACCATTTTGCTACACGTGTTTTAGATAATCAGGGACAATGGCTTGATACTACTGCTTCTAAAAACAGTTCAGCTGATATATCGCCTACGGCAGGACAAATGCCCCGTCTTTTAGGATTGGCTTTGGCATCGAAAGTTTACAGAGAAAATCCTGCCATGCAGGTGTCTGACTTCTTTTCTCTTCAGGGCAATGAAGTGGCTTTCGGCACAATAGGAGATGCCAGTACATCCGAAGGGCATTTTTTCGAAACGCTTAATGCTGCCGGTGTTTTGCAGGTGCCTATGGCTGTCTCTATTTGGGATGATGGATGGGGAATTTCTGTGCCACGAAAATACCAAACGACCAAAAACAGTATCTCTGAATTACTTAAAGGTTTTGAAAGACAAGGCGACCAAAAGGGCTTCATCATATACAGAGAAAAAGGATGGGATTATGCCTCTTTATGCCATATGTATCAGGAAGGAGTTGAAATATGCCGTCAATCACATATACCTGTAATATTTCATATCGAAGAACTTACACAGCCTCAAGGTCATTCAACATCGGGTTCTCATGAAAGATATAAAAGCGAAAACATTCTCAAGTGGGAGCAAGAACATGATTGTAATTTAAAATTCAGACAATGGATTATCAGTCAGGGATTTGCTGGTGATGATGAACTTTTGCAAATTGAAGAGAAGGCCTTACAAACTGTGAAAAAGGCTAAAGAAAAAGCCTGGCAGAATTTTCAAAAACCGCTTGTTCAAAAGAGAGACGATTTTGTCAAGTTGGTTAATATTAAAAATTGCAACTGTAGGAAATCTGACAAAATTGACGCCATTGTTCAAGATTTAAATAAATTGGCACATCCCATTCGCAAAGATATTATTTCTGCTGCTAAAAGGATTTTAAGACTGGTGTGTCATTCTTGTGTTTCTGATAAGTCTCTAAAGAAAACAGTAAGAGACTGGATGGCTAAAGCATACGAAAACGGTAAGATGCGTTATAGTTCGCATTTGTACAGCGAATCACCGGAATCAGCATTCAATATTAAAGAGGTGCCACCGGTTTACAGCGAGAAGTCAAAATTTGTAAATGGTCGTGAAATCTTATTGGCGAATTATGACTATATCTTTGAGCATAACCCGAGAGTGATGATATTTGGAGAAGATGTTGGTGCTATTGGTGGTGTTAATCAAACTCTTGAGGGCTTACAATCTAAGTATGGAGAGTTACGAATCAGTGATACGGGCATACGCGAAACGACCATAGTGGGACAAGGTATAGGTTTGGCTATGAGGGGATTACGCCCCATAGCCGAGATACAATATTTTGATTATTTGCTTTATGCTTTACAAACTATCAGTGACGATTTGGCTACTTTGCGCTACCGCAGCGTCGGCGGCCAAAAAGCACCTCTCATAATTTCTACACGTGGTCATCGCCTGGAAGGCATTTGGCATTCCGGATCACCTCTGAGCATGGTTATAAATTCAATTCGGGGTGTTCATGTTTTAGTGCCCCGTAATATGACTCAGGCGGCAGGTTTTTACAACACGATACTAGCTTCTGATGACCCCGCACTTATCGTAGAACCACTGAATGGTTACAGGCTGAAGGAAAAAATGCCCGAAAACATCGGCAAACTGCGCGTACCTATTGGCATACCCGAAATAATAGAACATGGTACCGATGTGACTGTCGTAACTTATGGATCCAGTGTTCGCATTGCTCAAGATGCCATAAGACAACTCAAAGAATTTGACATTTCCTGCGAACTTATTGATGTTCAATCCTTGCTGCCTTTCGATATAAATGGCTTAATATTGGAGTCTTTGAAAAAGACCAATAAAATTATTTTCTTCGATGAGGATGTTCCCGGTGGTGCAACAGCTTTTATGATGCGTGAAGTGCTTGAAGTTCAAAGTGGTTTTAACTATTTGGATGCAAAACCTGTGAATGTAACAGCAAAATCGCACAGACCTGCATACAGTACCGATGGTGATTATTTTTCTAACCCTAATGCCGAAGACCTTTTCGAAGCAGCATACAACATGATGCACGAGTATCATCCGGTGAAGTATCCGGAAATATTTTAATCAAAGTCCTTTTGAACCTCATAAACAAAATGATTGAATAATCCGGGATAGTGTCCTGTGTCTCTCGTAATAAGGTTTTGCATCATTATTTAGGCAAACCATTTGGTTTGTAGCTTTTTGTGAATATTACAGGTTAGAGCTTTTTGTGATTATTATTATTGTTTAATGTTTCCATTTTTCGTATCTTTACATATTGAATAAAACATCATTTTTGATTTACTAAAAAAAATCAAAAAAAATATTGAATAACAGCCTTTATAGCTATATCAGTGAAACCTAATATTAAAGCTGCTTAAATCAAGCCTTATGAAAAATAAATATATCACACCCATTTTAATAGTAATCTTATGCCTAAGTTTCACTGCTTGCAAAAAAGATAGCAAAGAGCTGGTTTTCAATGGGAAAGTACTTGTGTCAGGGACTTCAGAACCTGTGTCAAACGCACGTGTTACACTGGCTTCAACAGCAGTGCAGTCCTGGGTATATCATGCCAACTTTCAGGATGTGGCTTCAGTGGAAACAGATTCAGATGGTTCATTTTCTATTACTGTTGACGAAATGGCAGCATCAGCATACAGAATTTACATTTACAAAAAGGACTATTTCGAATACAGCAGTGTTATAAATGCCCAGGATGTGTCTAGTGAAGATATTTACTACAATGTTTACAATATTTTTTCAAAAGCTTCTGTAGATATTCATGTGGCTAATTACACCCCTGATAGTGAAGATGACAGAATAACCTATCGCATTGTTAAAGGGGGAGGGGATTGTTTTGATTGCTGCCCTACAGATTATATATATGGTATAGGGATGAGTTATGACACAACTATCAGTTGTATGACTTATGGACATCATTATTTAGTAATTGAGTCCATGATACAAAAAAATGAAAATATTTACAATCGCAAAGATTCTGTGTATATTAATCCACTGGAAGAAAACTCTTTAACTATTTTGTATTAAAGAAAATGTTTAATGCTGAAATCCCTTGTATCTAACCGTAAAAAAAATTACTTTAAAACATCTTTGACTTGCTCTGCTGCTTCCTTAAGGGTAATGGCGCTAAAAACTTTAAGTCCTGAGTTATCAATAATTTTCTTGGCTTCTTCGGCGTTGGTACCTTGCAGCCTGACAACTATGGGGATTTTAATTTCACCAATATTTTTGTAAGCATCTACTATACCGTTAGCTACTCTGTCGCAGCGAACAATACCACCAAATATATTTACCAGGATAGCCTTTACGGTATCATCTTTAAGGATTATTCTAAATGCTTTTTCCACCCTTTCGGCATTGGCTGCCCCCCCCACATCAAGAAAGTTAGCAGGCTCGCCACCCGAAAGCTTGATAATGTCCATAGTAGCCATAGCTAATCCGGCGCCGTTAACCATGCATCCTACATTACCATTTAACTTGACGTAATTAAGATTGTATTTCCCTGCTTCTACTTCTGCCGGGTCTTCTTCTGTTATATCGCGCATTTCAGCAATTTCCGGCTGGCGAAAAAGAGCGTTATTATCAATACTTAATTTAGCGTCAGCAGCAATAATTTTATTATCGGAAGTTTTTATAACCGGATTGATTTCAATTAATTGGCAGTCGGCATTAATAAAAGCTTTATAAAGGGCTTGCGAAAATTGCAGCATGGATTTAAAAGCGCTGCCTTTTAAGCCGAGATTAAATGCAATGCGCCTCGACTGAAAAGCTTGCAAGCCTACGCAGGGATTAATTTCTTCTGTGAAAATGTACTCCGGTGTTTCTTCTGCCACTTCTTCAATATTTACGCCGCCCTTGGGGGAGTACATACATATGTTTCTACCGGTATCACGATTAAGCAAAAAGCTCATATAAAACTCTTCCGGCTTGCTCTCGCCAGGGTAAAATATGTTTTGCTCTATTAATATTTTATTTACTTTTTTACCTTCAGGTGGTGTTTGAGGGGTTACCAACTGCATACCAATAATGTCTTCGGCATACTTTTTAACCTCATCAATACTCTTGGCAATTTTTACACCGCCTCCTTTGCCTCGCCCTCCTGCATGTATTTGGGCTTTTACCGCCCACTTGTCAGAACCCGTTTTATCTTTTATCTCTTTTGCTGCTGTCATCGCTTGTGCAGGGTTTTCTGCCGTCAACCCCATAGGAGTTTCTACACCATTTTTCTTTAAAATACTCTTTGCCTGATATTCATGTAAATTCATAAATAGATTTGTTTTTATTTTTTATTCAAAATTACAACATTAATTAATTTTTTTCATATTTTTTTTATTCTTTTGCAATTCACATTTTCAGTTCCCATGTTTACTCTTTTTTGTATGATAAAGAGCTGTATGATGAGAAAAACGGAAACGGTGATTTGAGAATAGGCAGGATATGAGATTTTTTCTAACAATATTTGTATTTTTTTCATTTTTGAATTTGTCAGCACAAGAACTTCTTGAGGTTCATGCTTTGCGTATTGATCAAACTATTCAAATAGATGGTGTTCTTGATGAAGATGTATGGCAAAAAGCTCAAATAGCAACAAACTTTAGACAATATGATCCTTATTTCGATAGAGACCCGACTCAAAAAACAGAGGTAAGGGTATTGTACGATGATAACGCCCTATACATAGGTGCTGTAATGTATGATTCAGCACCTGACAGCATACTTATGCAACTGGGCAATCGCAACGATGCAGTTAATGCTGATGCTTTCGGCTTGAGAATAGACACATACAACAAACAACATGATGCTTATACTTTTGAAGTAAGTGCATCAGGTGTTCAGGTTGATTATCGTGAACGTGACAGAAGTTTTAATGCTGTATGGGAAAGTGCTGTTTCAATTAACGATAATGGCTGGTCTGTAGAAATTCGGATACCCTATGCAGCCATAAGATTTCCTGCCCAAAATAAACAAAAGTGGCGTGTTCAATTTTACAGAAATTTTAGACGCATTAGAGAATGGTCGCAGTGGGCACTGGAAGAAAGAACAGATGACAACAAGATGGCGTATTGGGGGCTTTTGCAGGGCGTTGAAAACATCAAGCCGCCTTTAAGGCTGTCGTTTACACCTTACTTTACTGCTTTTGCAGAACATTATCCTTATGATATTTCAACACAAAGCAATATCAGCAGCTCGGTAAGTGGCGGGTTAGATTTAAAGTGGGGTATAAATGAAAGTTTTACGTTGGATATGACCCTATTGCCGGATTTTAGCCAGGTACAATCTGATAATGTAGTCAAAAACCTGACAGCCTTTGAAACCACCTATGATGAAAACAGACCTTTTTTTCAAGAATCGGTTGACTTGTTTACCAAAGAGGATCTTTTTTACACAAGACGTATTGGCCGTACCCCATTACATTACTACGCTGTTGAAGCTCAAATGGATACCCTTGAAACGGTGATTTCAAATCCTTATCAAGCCAAACTATTAAATGCCACAAAGCTTTCCGGACGACATAGTAATGGCTTGGCTTTTGGCCTTTTTAATGCCCTGACGGACAATACGTATGCCGAAGTGGAAAGTGCGGATAAAGAATCTGTAAAAGTTCTCACAGACCCCATGACCAATTACAATATTTCTGTTATTGATAAAGCATTTAAAAACAACAGCTCCGTATTTCTTATCAACACTAATGTGTTGCGCCAGGGCGAAAACTACCGCAACGCTAATGTTACCGCAGCAGGTGTAAGCCTCTTAACTAATAACAATCGCTACCGTCTTAATCTATCCGGAGCCCACAGCCGCATATATAAGGATAATTCAAAGATGCTCTCCGGTAACAGATACCGTTTTTTTATTGGCAAAGTCAGAGGGAACCTCACTTATAACTTTTCAAGAAATTTAACCGATAACACTTTCGATAAAAATGATATGGGGCTAATGCACCGCAATAATCAGGTGAACAATGCTGCTGCAGTTCATTATAATTTTCTTGAACCGTTTTCATTTTTTTTAAATTTTAGATCAGGGCTGACATTTGAAAATGATTATCACTATATATCAAAAAAAATTACAAATCGAAAGTTGAGATTTAACTTTAGTACGACTTTGCAAAATCACCTTAGTTTATGGGGTAATGTATATAAGAATTTTTATAAAATACACGATTTTTACGAAGCACGAACAGCGGAGCGCTATTTTTTGCAGCCACTTCATAAAGGCGGTTTTTTTGCTTTTTCTTCAGACTACAGAAGGATGCTGGCAATAGATGGACGTATAGAGATTGTATTACGTCCCGAAACAGCAGGCCGGTATTCGGCTTATAGGCTAACTCCTATAGTGAGGGCTAACGATAATTTCTCTTTCAACTATACTGTTTTTTATGCACAACACAACAATGATATTGGCTATGCAGGAAAAAGTAACAGTGATATCTTTTTTGGGCGTAGGGATGTAAATACTGTTGAAAATAGTTTCTCAGGAACCTATATCATTCAAAACGATTTGTCTTTAAATTTGAGGCTGAGGCATTACTGGGTAACCGGTATTTATGATTCATATTTTCTCCTTAAGCATGATGGTGTGCTTGAACCAACAGATATGTATGATTCTGAAAAGGATTTTAATTTCAACTCTTTTAATATCGACCTCATGTTTAACTGGCAGTTTGCACCGGGAAGTTACTTGAGTATTATATGGAAAAATGCCATTTTAGACGAACGTTCTGATATCCTGTTAAATTATTTCGAAAACATCTCTGAGCTTGGTAAATCACCACAGCTTAATACACTGACAATAAAACTAATGTATTATATTGACTACCAAAAATTAAAAAAGCACATATAGTGATTTACTATATGCGCTTTTTCGTATAAAACTAATGAATTCTATAAACCAAAGCCGTAGTAAGCACGCATGCCGTTAGGATAAACCCCTTCAACAAGAACACCTCCTGAGTGATTCTTCAGAATATTGAAAATATCATCAACGTTTCTTATAGGTTTTCTGTCAATGTGAGTAATAATAAAACCTTCTCTGATGCCGGCACTTCTGATTTTTCCCTGTTCAAGATTTGTAATTTTCACCCCATGCTTTATTTGCAGCCTGGCGAGTTCTTCTCTGGATGCTTTTTCAAATGTTGCACCTAAAAGGTTTACAATATTTTCTTTTTCTTTTTCAATAATATCATAATTGCCTAATCTGTTTCTTAGGCGCACTTCTGTCATATTTTCACGGCCTTTGCGGTTATAAGTAACTTGCACAATATCTCCTGGCCTTTTAGTGGCTATTACTTCAAGAAGCCCCGCTGTAGTTTGTAAACTTCTGCCATCAATGTGGGTAATAATGTCTCCTTCTCTTAATCCTGCGGCTTTGGCAGCACCATCTTCATTAAGTCCGGCAATGTATATACCATTGATTCTTTTGATGTCCTTTTCTTTTGCTAACTGGCTGGTCATATTTCTGATTTCTATACCCATAAAAGCTCTTTGTACCTGACCGTACTCCAGTAAATCTTTGGCAACCTTACGAACAATATTGGAAGGAATAGCAAAAGAGTAACCTGTAAAAGAGCCTGTACTAGATGCTATAGCAGCATTTATTCCAATAAGTTCGGCTTTAGTATTTACTAAGGCGCCGCCACTGTTGCCCCTATTAACAGCTGCATCAGTTTGAATAAAAGATTCTATGGCATCAGGACGCCCTAAAATATTAATATTTCTTGCCTTGGCACTTACTATGCCGGCAGTTACTGTTGAGTTGAGGTTAAAAGGATTTCCTACAGCAAGCACCCATTCACCAACACGCACACTGTCTGAGTCTCCAAAATGTATGTGGGGTAATTCCTGTGTTGTTTCTATCTTCAATAAAGCTAAATCGGTAGTAGGATCAGTACCCACTATTATAGCTGTATAAGCATCGTTGTTATTAAGGGTAACTTCTATAAAATCTGCTTCCTGTACAACATGATTATTGGTAATAATGTATCCGTCAGGTGATATGATAACACCTGAACCCGTAGCTACAATCGGACGTTGGGACTGACCTCTTGGAGGACTCCTGAAGAAAAAATCTCTGAAAGGGTCTAAATGACCAAAAAAGTCATCGTAAACACTGCTCTTTCTTTTATACTCCGTGCGTATATGCACCACAGCATTTACCGTCATTTCCGCAGCAAATGTAAAATCCAGATCACCAGAAATATCAGGCAAAAAATTAGTCAATTGGACCGGTATATCTGTATTGTCGAAAAATCCGGTATGCCCGATCTCTTGAGAAGGAGAGGATGTAAAACTTTCTATAGCCTTTAATGTTAAAACAGATAATAAACCGCCAACAAAAGCAACGGCTAAAAATTGTAATAATAATCTTTTTTGAGTCATCATAGTTGCAAATTTTTAATAATAATGTTTTATTAGCACAATAACTTAATGTTTAAAAAAAAAATAAGCTTTAAAAATTCTAACAAAAAATGGGCATTTTTTTGTTGTCATAATGCCTGGTTTCTTTATCAATAATTGCTTTAAAGCTAACGTTGCGCATAAGAAGCATATTTTGAAACGGCTGTTAATATTTGTTAAACCGCATTTGAAAAGTAATACCATAAGATTTGTCAGTTTTGTCGGTTGCTGTGCGGCTGTTTATTAAACCTTCTTTAGCAAGCTGTATAGAATTCTCGCCAAATGTATTATTCAGGTCTTTTGATGCAATAAATTGGGACAAGAAATCCTGCCCCAAAATTTTAAACGATTAAAGAAATCAGATTTTATCCCCAAAAGTATTTTTTTAGTGAATATTTTTATAAATTTGCAATAATGAAATTAAGTTTGCACCAGTTATTCTGCTTCGCTGTTTCGTTAGATACAAATTAGATTTTTATACGCGTTAAAAGCGAAGATGCGTACCATAGCAAACTTATAAGCATTAGGACCAAAGGCTACAAAACAATGTCATTTTGACAGTTTTTATGATTTTTAATAAAAAAAATATCACACCATTACTATCAGGCTTAGCTTTTGGCATTGTTATAGGTGCAGGTTTTGTTTTGGTTAAATATGACTTGTTGTTTTTTTCGAAAGCTGCTGAAACAGAAAAAAGTGTAGTGGTTCTGTCGGATAATAATGCTGACAATAAAATTAAAACAACTAAAATAGGCACTCCTAAAAATCAAACCATAGCAGCTTTAACCGATTACCCCCCCGACACACTTAATAGCTATGCTTTTGCTGACTCTCTTTTCACCGATGCAGACACCCTTTATGCTTCTGCTTACGATACCGTTTATTTTACAGACTTTAATGAAACAGATTATGATTTTTTTGACAATTATCACACAGGAAGTGATATTGTGGTTTTAAGAGACAGGCTGATAAAAACCACAGAACTTAAGGCCGATATGTGTAAAGAGTCTGAAGTAAGACAAACCGAAAATTTGGACTCCTTACTTATTAGGGGACATAGTGTGCAATATACGCCAGGCATTTACTATGTAGAGTTTTGGGAGTCACCCCTTAACTACCGGGGTTATAAAAAAAGTAAAGATAAGCTTGTCCTATATGGTATCAAACAGTATGATTTTGCCAGCTTAAAAGTATTAAATAACGATTTGTATCTCAAGTATTTAGATGTCTATTATCGTATTGATGAAACCATTCAGTTTCGCAATCTGGTGCCTCTGAATAATGATAACCTTATAAAAAAACTCGAACAACTATGATCTTAGAATTCAGTAAATTTCAAGGAACCGGTAATGATTTTATTGTAATTGATAACAGGTCTCATCATATCCACAAACATTTAGACAATAAAGAGCTTATTGAATTTTTGTGTAACAGACGTTTTGGAATAGGTGCAGATGGTTTGATTTTATTACATAACAAAGCAGGTTATGACTTTGAGATGCTTTACTATAACTCGGATGGCCTGCCGGGGACTATGTGTGGCAACGGTGGTCGATGTATTGTTGCATTTGCCCACATGCTTCAAGTTATACGCCATAGCGCTCATTTTTTTGCCAACGACAAAGCTTACAAAGCTTCAATAAAGGGTAAAAAAAATGAAGCTTTTATTGTTGCACTGCAAATGCAGGATGTTACTTCTTATGAGAAAGGCCAGAACTTTTTAATTGTTGACACAGGTTCCCCTCATTATGTTTCTTTTACTGAAAATCTGACCCAAATCAATGTTGATGAAACCGGGAGACGTATGAGAAATGAAGCTGCTTTTAAAAACAACAGTGTAAATGTTAACTTTGCAGAAATTATTGACAATAATATCTTTTTGCGTACCTACGAAAGAGGAGTCGAAGCTGAAACACTGTCGTGCGGAACAGGTGCTGTAGCAACTGCAATAGCCAGCCATGTTCTTGGCAAACTGAATGCTAAAAAATATACTTTGAAGACACCCGGAGGCGAACTTGTTGTAAGCTTCGATATCCATAATAACGCTTTTACCAACATACAACTCGAAGGGCCTGCTACATTTGTTTATAATGGAAAAATAAATGTTTAAGCTGCATTTTTTATGCCTCTTTTTTGTAAGTGATTTCTGTTTTTTATCAGCCCCGGTATATTCAAAAACTAAAACGGCACCTAATGATATTATAGTTTTTATTAAAATAATGAGACCCACTTACTTCAAATATTTTTTCTTAAAACCACACCTTGCCAATTCAAATTATAATGGTATTTTTGTAAACAATTGCAAAAACGTATAACACAACTGATATGCTTGGAATTTTTAAAGCTTTTTTTGGAACCAAATCTACAAAAGATATTAAAGTGCTGATGCCATTGGTTAAAGATATCATCAAGGTATATGAAGAACGTATTTCTAAATTAACTAATGATGAATTAAGAGCACAAACACAGCTTTTTAAGAATAAAATTAAAGAGACAATAGAAGAAGAAGATAAAGAGATTGAGGCACTGAAAAATACTCTGGAAAATAATCTGGACCTAACCATAGAAGAAAAAGAATCTATGTATGAGGAAATAGACATACTCAAAAAGGCCATTAAAGAGAAAACCGATGCTGTTTTGTTGGAAATTTTGCCCGAAGCATTCGCTGTGATGAAGCAAACAGCACGTGTTTTTACAGAAAATGAACAGATAGAAGTTATGGCCACAGAGATGGATAAAGACATGGCTGCTGATTATAAACACATTGAGATTAAGGGTGATAAAGCTATCTATAAAAACTCCTGGATTGCCGGTGGTAATGAAATCGTCTGGGACATGATACATTACGACGTTCAGTTAATTGGCGGTATAGTATTGCATAAGGGCAATATTGCTGAAATGGCTACAGGAGAAGGAAAAACATTGGTTGCTACTCTGCCTGTTTACCTTAACGCCCTTACCGGCAAAGGAGTTCATATAGTAACGGTTAATGATTATCTGGCACGCCGCGACTCTGAGTGGATGGGTGTTTTATATCAGTTTCATGGTTTAACCGTTGAATGTATCGATAAGCACCAACCAAACTCAGAAGAACGCCGTAAAGCATATCTCTGCGATGTAACTTTTGGTACCAACAGTGAATTTGGCTTTGATTATCTACGTGATAACATGTCGCGTGCTGTTGAAGACTTGGTGCAAAGAGAACACAATTATGCCATAGTGGATGAGGTTGACTCTGTACTCATTGATGATGCCCGTACGCCTCTTATTATATCAGGTCCCACTCCTAAAGGCGACAAACAAGAGTTTGGCGAATATAAGCCCATTATCGAAAAGCTTTATGTTGCTCAAAGAAATCTTGTTACCAATTTATTGGCAGAATCAAAAAAACTCATTAATGATAAATCCAAGACCGAAAATGAAAAAGAAGGTTCTAAACTGCTTTTTAGAGCCTATAGAGGATTGCCTAAAAACAGGGCTTTAATTAAATTTTTGAGTGAGCCCGGCATTAAAGTTATGATGCAAAAAACAGAGAACTTTTATATGGCCGAGCAGAATAAAAACATGCACATCATTGATGATGAGCTGTTTTTTGTTATTGACGAAAAACATAACACCATAGATCTTACCGATAAAGGCTACGATTTGCTTACAAAATATACGGGCGATCCGGAATTCTTTGTGCTTCCAGACATAGGTTCGAAAATTGCAGACCTCGAAAAACTTGGCTTAGAACAAAAAGAGTTTAACGAAAAGAAAGCTGAAATGCTTCAGGATTTTACCATCAAATCTGAACGGGTGCATACTATCAATCAGCTTATGAAAGCATATGCTCTTTTTGAAAAAGACGACGAATATGTGGTCATGGATAATAAAATTAAGATAGTTGATGAGCAAACCGGACGTATTATGGAAGGTCGTCGGTATTCTGATGGGCTCCACCAGGCTATTGAAGCTAAGGAAAATGTAAAAGTTGAAGCTGCTACACAGACTTATGCAACAGTAACTTTACAAAATTATTTCAGAATGTACGATAAGCTTGCAGGTATGACGGGTACTGCAGAAACAGAAGCTGGTGAATTCTGGAAAATATATAAACTTGATGTCGTAGTCATTCCAACCAATAAGCCAATAATCAGGCTGGATATGGAAGACCTTGTTTATAAAACTAAAAAAGAAAAATACAATGCCGTTATTACCGAAGTTGATGAATTGGTTAAAAATCAGCGCCCTGTATTGGTAGGAACAACTTCTGTTGAGATTTCTGAGCTGTTGAGTAAGATGCTCAAAATGCGAAAAATTAAACATAATGTTTTAAATGCAAAACTGCATCAAAAAGAAGCTGATATAGTTGCAGAAGCTGGCCATCCCGGCGTAGTAACCATCGCTACTAATATGGCAGGGCGAGGGACAGATATAAAACTGGGTAAAGGCGTCAAAGAGGCAGGAGGCTTGGCTATTGTTGGTACAGAACGACATGAATCTCGTCGCGTTGACAGACAGCTCAGAGGTCGTGCAGGCCGACAGGGTGATCCGGGATCATCACAGTTTTTTGTGTCGCTTGAAGATGATTTGATGCGCTTGTTCGGTTCTGAACGGATTGCAAAAATGATGGATAGAATGGGACTTAAAGAGGGTGAAATGATTCAGCACTCTATGATAACCAGATCCATTGAAAGAGCGCAAAGAAAAGTTGAAGAAAATAATTTCGGTATCAGAAAAAGACTGCTGGAGTATGACGATGTTATGAACTCCCAGAGAGAAGTTATTTACAGTAAAAGAAGAAATGCACTCTATGGCGAAAAGCTTGAAATAGATATTTCAAATATGGTTTTTGATGTCTGTGAAAATATCGTTGACGAATACCATCAAATAGGCGATTTTGAAGGTTTTGACTATGAACTTATAAGGGTTTTCAATGCCACCTCACCCGTAAGTGAAAAAGAGTTTGCCCAAATGACACCCGAAAAGCTTACCACGCTTATTTACGAAAACCTTTACCAAAAATTAAATGATAAATTTAAAAAAATCGCTGCTGATATTTATCCCATTATTTCTGATATAGTTAATAATAAAGCTAACAAGTTTGAAAATATTTCAATTCCATTTACCGATGGCATAAAAACCATTAATGTTATTGCCGACCTTAACAAAACATATGAAACACAAGGAGCAGAGGCATTGTCTGCTTTTCAGAAATTCATAACACTGGCTCTTATTGATGATTCGTGGAAAGAACATTTGCGGGAAATGGATGATCTCAAACAGTCAGTTCAAGGAGCTACTTATGAGCAAAAAGACCCCTTGCTGATATATAAATTTGAATCTTTCAACCTTTTTAAACAAATGATTCAAAAGGTTAACAAAGAAATCACCTCTTTTATTTTTAAAGGCAATTTACCTGTTAAAGAACCTGGCGATGTCAAACAGGCTGAAAAACCAAGCAGGTCGGATATGAGTAACCTTAAAACCGGACGCGCTGATGTAATGGGTAATATGAACCAAAAACGAGAGCAACGCAAAGCCGAGCCCGTACGTGTGGAAAAGAAGATTGGACGCAATGAACCATGTCCCTGTGGAAGCGGTAAAAAGTATAAACATTGTCACGGAAAACTCTAAAATAGTTTTGCTTTTTTTTTATTCATTCACTCTTCGCAGGGCATAGGACCTGAAAAATGTATGGTAGTGGCAGGGAGCATTTTGCGAATTTTTTCCTGCTGTTCGATGCACATAAAAATTACACGCATGTCAATTTTTTCAAGCGTATGACGTAAACGAAACATCTCTTCCGGCAAATGAACTATTTCTGTACCCCATAAATCTAAGAATTTAAGACTGTACATATTGCCAACTTCAGGAGGTAAACTATCAATTTTATTACGATTGAGGGATAAAACACTCAAGTGTTCCAGTTCTGTAAGGGTAGGGGGTATCTCCTCAATCTTATTACGACCAAGGTATATTTCCTGCAGGTTTTGCAGTTTGTTAATGCTATCAGGAATCTCTCTAATATTATTGTTTTGGAGGTCTAAAATATGCAGGTTTTTAAATGAAAAAATCTCTTCGGGGAAAGTCGAATACCTGTTGCGTCTTAAACGCAACTTATATACAGCCTCCGGATTTTTGAGCGCCTCATTCAAATTGCGATATTCTTTGGCATTGGCCAAAGCCGTAGAATCTAAAACATGAGTGCCTGCCTCTGAAAATTTAAAAAAAAATATCAATGCCAAAAAAATAACCGATATAAGCAGTTTAGATTTCATATTTTTGAATTGTTACATTGCATAGACGTAAGAAATTTTAATAGTTGTTTTTAATCATCTCTTAAAATACACTTCTTAGTATAATAGTATGATTCACAATATTAAACAAAAATATGCATAGCTCAGTTATAAAACAGCTTTACTTATTAACAACGACTCTAAGTACTTTTGTCATAACCCGGCCTTCAGCTTTCAAAAGGTAAACTCCGGAAGTGACATTTGGAAAGTCTAATAAATGGCTTCCTTTATTCAAAATAGCTTCATATAAAACAGTTCCCATGGCATTAATCAATGTAATTTTAGAATCCTCATCAATTTCAATGGTAAAGCTGCCATCATTAGGATTAGGGAACAAATTTATTCCCAGGCTTTTATGATGCATTGTGTTCACACAATCATCTACTTCTACCCAGACGGTATCGCTGTTAGTGCAGCCATTGCTGTCAGTATATGTGTAAACAATCGGCCAGGTACCGATACCCGCAACTGTTGAATTAAACTCATGCCCACTTACACCTTGACCGCTAAATGTTCCTCCTGCCGGCACACCAGATATTATACTTACACCATGGTTCAGGCAATAAAATGTATCAAGACCCATAAGACTTACTAAGGGTAAATCATTTACAAAAAGATTTAACACAAACAAACTATCGCAACCGTTTATGGTACTTAAACTGTCATAATATGTGCCGGGAAGCGTGTAGCTTTGCCCTTGCCAGTGATATAAAGCGCCCTCACATATGGTGTCGTAAGTTACAAATGAATAAGCAGGGCTCATAGTAAGTTCTAACACATAAACACTATCGCAGTTGTGTGTAGTTGTCAGACTGTCATAAAACGTCCCTTGT
>PXBB01000063.1 GCA_003565735.1 Bacteroidales bacterium | reverse complement strand
GCATTACTTAACTATTGTAGAATTCAACATAATATTATTATGGTAGGACCACCCGGCTCAGGCAAAACAATGATGGCCCGCCGTTTACCCACAATTTTACCACCTCTAACGCTGGAAGAAGCTCTTGAAACCACAAAAATTCACAGCGTAGCCGGCATCATGCAGGCAGGAAAGGCTTTGGTGACACAGAGACCATTCAGAAGTCCCCACCATACAGTTTCGGACGTCGCTTTGGTTGGAGGCGGAAGCATTCCGATGCCGGGAGAAATTTCAATGGCTCATAATGGAGTACTATTCCTTGATGAACTGCCCGAATTTAAACGAAGCGCTTTGGAAGTGATGCGTCAACCGCTTGAGGATGGATTTGTAAGTATTTCTCGGGCCCGGATGAGCGTAAGTTATCCCAGCCGGATTATGCTGGTGGCATCGATGAATCCATCACCTACAGGTGACTGGTATGATCCCGATGATCCCGAAGGTGCTACAAATATACAGATGCAGCGATACCTCGGAAAAATCAGCGGGCCGCTGCTCGACAGAATCGACCTGCATGTTGATGTGGATAAGGTGGGTTATGAAGAGCTCTCATCAAAACGAAAAGGAGAAGGTTCTGTGGCAATACGAAAGCGGGTGATTAAGGCTCGTGAAATTCAGAGCCAGCGATTTATGGGAGTAAAATCTGTTTACTGTAATGCACAAATGAGCACAAAGCTGGCCCGTAAAATTTGCCCGCTGGATGACAGCAGCCAACAGATGCTGAAGAGAGCAATGAACTCTCTGGGCCTTTCGGCAAGGGCTTATGACCGGATATTGAAAGTAGCGCGAACCATTGCCGATCTGGATTTCTCTGAACAGATTCAGTCGCATCATATTGCAGAGGCTATTCAGTATCGCAGCCTCGACAGAGAGGGGTGGCTTGGGTGAAAAATTGGTTTTTTATAACCCAAATCGGCTTTTTTTAGAGAATTATAATTATGTGGCTGAACTTCATTACTTAAATTGCGGAACAAATTCATCAATTATAATGTACCAAAGACCATGAGAGAAGAACAAATATATCGCCGAATTAACTGGGACTGGATCTTTGCACTCCCGTTTATCATCATCATGTTGTATATCTTTTTATGATATTACAGCCGGTCCAGAATCCAGTTTGGTGTCAGCTTCAAAAGCCATACCACCAGTATCCATCTTCGTGTAACTACGGAGTATGATTTTTTCTTTTCGATATCTTTCAGCATCTGTTTAACTGCTTTGTCAGTTTCAGCTACCCAAAACATACCTTTCTTTCCTTCCGTCATCTCACTTTTCACAAAACCCGGTTTTACATCTGTTATAGTGATGTCGTGATCCATACTATTGCTTCGCTGCCGGTAAGCCTGCATATAGGTTGATATGAATGCTTTTGAGGCACTGTATGGTGCGGCTCTTGAAGACCCAAAAAGAGAAGCGATCGATGAAACACCCACAATTTGTCCGTGACCCTGTTGGCGAAAATATTTAAACGCTTCTCCGAAAAGCTGAATAAAACCACTTACATTAACATCAATAACCATTTGCTCCATAGAAGTAACCGATGATGCCTGATAGTTTGATATTCCGGCATTCAAAACAATAATATCCATTCCTCCCATTTGCCGAATCAATTCCTGCAATTGTTCTTTGGATTTTTCGTGATTGGTTACGTCCATTTCGGAATAGTGGAAATAATTACCAAGCTCTTTTTTCATATCTTCCAGCCTTTCAAGCCTGCGGCCGGTTCCGGCAACCAGGTATTCTTTTTCCACACACTGGCGGGCTAATTCTTCTCCAATACCGGATGTTGCACCAATTATGATTATTTTTTTCGACATAGAAATTAATTCTCAGTTTATCTGGTAAGATTCTTTCTTTAACCTTACCCAGCCTTTATTCTGATATTTGTTTTTAAACATTGACGGATGGAAAATTTCAGCTAATATTTCGGCAGAATCAATGATCCGTGGGCCGGGCCGGTTAAAATAATGATTTCCGTCTAACAGATATACATTTTCACTTTTAACAGCTTTCAATTCGCCCCATCCATCAAGATCAATTAACGAATTTATTTCAGTAAGAGTTTTGGAAATTGTAAATCCGCAGGGTAAAATCAATAGTATATCGGGATCGGCATTTCTGATTTTCTCCCATTCAATCCAGGGAGAGTGCTTTCCCGGTTCAGACAAAAGGTTTTTTCCGCCTGCTATTTCAACCAATTCAGGCATCCAGTTTCCACCTGTCATCAGCGGATCAAGCCATTCGATTGAAACCACATCAGGTTTATTTTGATTTTTTACTTCTTGACTAATTTCATTAAACCTTGTCTTAATTATATCAACCAAAAGTTTGCCTGATTCACTTTTATTTATTGCCTCAGCAATAGTGATGAACGAATCCAAAACTTCGTTTAAAGAAGATGGTTCAACTGAAGTGATTTTTACATTTTTACCGAGAAATTTGCGGATCGCATTGTCTAAATCCTTCATCGATACAGCGCATACTTCGCAATGATCCTGCGTAAGTACAACATCCGGAGCACATTCCTGTAATCTGTCTTCGAAAACTTTGTAAACGGAAAGCCCGTGCTTCAGCAGGTCAGATACTGATGAATGAATTTGAGAACTGCTCATTTCTTCTGAATGCAGATATTTTGGCTTTGTTAAAACCGGCAGCTCTTTAACCTGTTTGGGGAAGTCGCATTCGTGTGATCTTCCAACCAGATTATTTCCGCATCCAAGCTTATAAACGAGTTCAGTTAATCCCGGAAGAAGGGAAACTATCCTGATTGGATCAGTTTCATTCATCAAAAGCTAATTAAACTTCAATAGCTGCAAGTGATGGAACTTTGAACTTCAGATACTCATATCCGCCGAACAGTGCTGCACAATAGACCAGGTTTCCGGCTATCGTATAATGGAAAAACGGAATTGCTGCTGTATAGCACATAATAAGTCCTTCAAGTGTTAGCGGGTACATTGGGCTGGCAATCCAAACTCCAAAATTGCTTATAACGAAAAAGATAACAGCGGCTCCAAGTGCTCCGCCAATTACCCGCGGAAAAGTAATCTTATCAAAGATTTTTATTCCCAGAATTACAATCAGAGCAAAAGCACCATATATGTAAATAAAACCCGGAGTGAGCAGAGTAAACCCTTCGTAAAACTGTGAGTAAACAAAATTATTCAGAAACAGATCACTGAGCCATAGCGCTGCTATAGGAATGATAAATGCCCACATTTTTCTGCTGAAATACGCCGCCCCAAAAAGTGCAATTGCTCCTACAGGTGTAAAATTATAAGCATGAGGCAAGACCCTTGAGAGAGCTGCAAAAACTATAAAACCGGCGATTATGTAAAAAGCGTATTTCTTCATCTGTTTGTGTAATCGTAGTTGGGCAAAATTATTTCGGGTTCAAATATAACAGTTCAAACGGAAAAGTGTGTAAGTAACTGTGTGCAATTAAAAAAAGTCTCAGGATTAAATCAAAATACTGAATTGCATATAACAAATTGTTACACAAACGGTATCAAATCAGATTTTCACTTTGGACAAGAACAGATTTTAACCGGCAAGTAAAAACCGCCATGGCTTTTTGGCATCCTCTTCGGCATAATCAACACCTATGCGGGGTGTTGTTTTGATCTGATTGCTGTTTATCTCAACGTTGCGGTCCTCAATCCAGATAGGTTTACTTTTCAGATCATGGCCTGAAAATGAAGTGCTGATTTGTAAAGCCTGCGATAGCTTTCCGGGGCCATTCGTGAGGTTTTTTAAATCACCAATACCTCTGCGCTGTTTCATGGTCTCAATACCATCGGCCGGTTGCAATCCTCTGATCAATACAGCATCAGCAAGCCCTTCACGGTTGGTAACAACGTTGAAAAGATGATGAATTCCGTAGCACAGATAGATATAGGCATTGCCGGGCGGGCCATACATCACTTCAGTTCTGTAAGTTCGCAAACCGTTATTTGCATGGCAGGCTTTGTCGTTGCGTCCGCAGTAAGCTTCGGTTTCAGTGATGACTCCGGATGTAAGTTTACCATCAAACTTTGTACAGAGCACTTTTCCCAGCAACTGCTTTGCAACACGTACAACATCAGGATTAGAAAAAAAAGATTGAGGCAGAATTATTCCGTTTTCCGAATTCACGAGATTGCGGTATATGGATTGTGTTCAACAGAGGGTTGTTCTGCCATATACACATCTTCGTATGCACGGGCCATAATCGAGGTAAACACAAAAAGTGCAGCCGCATAAAACACCCAAATTCCGATGATGATCAAAATTGTGTATCCCTGGTAAAAATAGCGATAGGCCGTTAGTGCGTATTCCAGGTAAATACCAATGCCGTACTTTGCCAGCTCAAATAAAAATGTGTATGTGATTGCAGACAGAAAAGCAAGCGACCGGCTCATTCTCTTCTCACTGATGTACCTGAAGATTACATAAAACAGCAGAGGAGTGAAAATGATAGGAATAAGGCGGGTTAGCAGTTCCGTAATCCATCCAAGCTCGATCACAACATCTGTGTTTGGAATAGCTAATGCATCGAGCGGGTAAAGAGAAATCAGTGAAATGGCGATCGTGAAAAAGAGAAAAACACCTCCAACAACACCGAATGCAAAAAAGTTGTAAACCAGTTCTATTACAGGGTGCCGGCGCTCTTCTATATCAAATACATAAAAGAATACATGCTTCATGGAGTGGAATAAACCCTGAGCAACCAGCATCAGGATGATAATACCAATTATCCCAAACAGGCGCCTTGCTTCAACAAGCGGCAAAATTAAATCTTCGAGAGTAACAGCGCCCTGAATGATATCCCCTCCCTGGGTTTCAAAAGTAAATGACGGGAACAACTCTCTGCCGTATCGTATCAATTCATCAAAAGCGGCATCAATCGATAAGATATAACCCAGAATTGAGAGCAGAATTAAAATAAAGGGAATGGCACACAAGAAAAGATTAAACGTAATTGCAGATGCGTTAAAAAAGATATCTTTTTTAAGTGCTAGTCGTCCTACAAGCCGCCAGTAGTTTTTAAACTTGTTCCAGTTATGTTCAATCATAGATTTCGTAAAATAAACGGAACCGATTATAAAGCCAATAAATTGTATTACAGATGCCGCTCAGGATTGCGTAAATTGTAGAAAAATTTAGCAATACTCAAAACGGCAGAATTCGAACACCTTAATGAGTGCAAGAAAAAAGCAGACGCCGCTGATGCGGCAATATTTTAATATTAAGGAAAAACATCCCGGAACCATACTTTTGTTCCGGGTAGGTGATTTTTACGAAACGTTCGCTGATGATGCTGTTCAGATCAGCAAGGAACTCGGAATTACACTCACAAAAAGAAATAACGGGGGCGATCAAACACCGCTTGCCGGGTTTCCATACCATTCACTGGATACCTACCTGCCAAAACTTGTGAAGCGCGGATATCGTGTGGCAATTTGCGAGCAGACCGAAAACCCGGAGGAGGCAAAAAAAGCGGGCAAAAAAATTGTAGACCGGGAAGTTACCGAAATTACAACGCCCGGGGTTACGATGTCAGAAAAGCTGCTCGATCACAAGCGAAATAATTACATCGCATCAGTTTATTGGGCCGGCGGTACAGCAGGTGTTGCTTTTTCTGATGTATCAACAGGAGAATTTGCACTCAGCCAGGTTTCCCGCATTCAGCTCAGCAGCCTTCTGCAGGCATTGCAACCAGCGGAATTACTGGTTCAGAAAAAACTGAAAAACAAGCTCGAAGATGAACTGAACGGCTATAACATTACGCATATCGAGGATTGGG
>PXBB01000012.1 GCA_003565735.1 Bacteroidales bacterium | reverse complement strand
AATAATGCCGGCTAACAATTTCCATTTACTTCCACAAGGTACGGGTCATTTCCCTTGTAAGCAGTAAGGAATAACACGGGCTAAGACAGCTTTTGGTATTATTTTGCAATAATATTTTTACTTGCCAATGAAATCGATACTCCTGTTAATAAAGCCAGAGAGTTTTTCTCCTTTAAGCAAGTTTTGAGAAAGAAGAGCCAGGTCAATCATTTGTTCAACCACTTTTTCATTTTTCTTTTCGTCGGTTGTTTCTGCTACTTCTACAACCAGAGGGTGGTTTGTGTTAACAACAATGTTGAATGTTTCCGGCATATTGCCCATAAAACCCATGCCACCGCCTCCAATGGCTGACATATCGCGCATACGGCGCATAAATTCGGGTTGTGTAATGGTCATAGGAAGGTCTTTCTCGCTCATGCTTTCAAAGACAACCTGATATTTTTCTTTTTCGGCAAACTTTTCTATCAGCGGCTTTATCTTGTCTTTTTGCGCATCATTTAACTTTGAAGGCATGGCTTCGTCCTTGCGTATCAATTTGTCAATGATGTCAGCATCTACCCTTACAAAGCTGGTGTCTTTTAACTTGGATTCAAGTAGGTTTATAAAATGCGGGTCAATAACACCATCGAAGACGAGGACATCATAACCACGCTCTTTAGCACCTTTGATGTAAGTGTGTTGCTCAGTTGGATTGGTGGCATACAATAAGACAAGCTTTTTCTCTTTATCAGTTTGCGATTCTTTTACGTGTGTCTTGTACTCTTCTATGGTGAAAAACTTGTTGTCCGTGTTTTTAAACAAACAATACTTTTCAGCTTTCTCGTAAAATTTCTCATCTGTCATCATGCCGTATTGTATGAAAACACGAATGTCGTTCCACTTTGTTTCAAAGTCTTCCCTGTTAGTTTTAAATATTTCTTCAAGTTTATCAGATACTTTTTTTGTAATATGGCCTGATATTTTCTTTACATTGGAGTCGTTTTGGAGGAAGCTTCTGGAAACGTTAAGAGGAATATCAGGAGAGTCGATGACACCGTGCAGTAATGTTAAAAATTCAGGGACTATACCTTCAACACTATCTGTTACAAATACTTGGTTGCAATAAAGCTGAATTTTATTTTTTTGCACCTCCACATTATTTTTCAGTTTCGGAAAGTAAAGGATGCCGGTTAGGTTGAACGGGTAATCCACGTTTAGGTGAATTTGAAACAGTGGCTCCTCAAAAGTATAAGGGTAAAGTTCTCTGTAAAAGTTTTGGTAGTCCTCATCTTTAAGTTCAGAAGGCTTTTGCTTCCATGCCGGATTGGTATTGTTGATGATGCGTGGTTTTTCAATGTTTTCATAAACATCTTTACCGTCTTTATCCTTTTTGCCTTCAACTTTTTCAGAAATTTTTTCTGTGCCAAATTCAATTTCAACAGGGAGAAACTTACAGTATTTTTTAAGCAGCTCTAAAATTTTGTGCTCATTTAAATATTCTTCAGCATCCTTCGATATATGTAGGATAACATCCGTACCCCTGTCTTTCTTTTTTTTCTCTTTTAGGGTGTAATTCGGGCTGCCATCACACGACCATTTTACAGCTTTTTTTTCATCGCTTTCTTTAAAAGAGCGTGTTTCAATTTCAACTTTGTCGGCTACCATAAAAGAAGAATAGAACCCCAGGCCAAAATGTCCGATAATTTGCGAGGCGTCTTCAATATTTTTAAACTTTTTTACAAATTCTTCGGCACCCGAAAAGGCTATTTGATTGATATACTTGTCAACCTCTTCAGCTGTCATGCCTATGCCTCTGTCGCGAATGGTTATGGTTTTCTTTTTCTCGTCTAATAGCACTTCTACTTTTAAATGGCCTAATTCACCTTTAAACTCACCGGCAGAAGCTAAAACTTTCAACTTTTGTGTAGCATCAATAGCGTTGGAAATCAATTCTCTTAAAAATATTTCCTGCTCCGAATAGAGGAACTTTTTGATGATGGGGAAAATATTTTCTGCTTGTACATTAATAGAACCTTTTTGCATAACTCTTTTGTTTTAATTTAGTTTTAATAATGCGCTGTCTTACAAAGCATATGCCACAGCTTTTTTTGGGGTTGTTCATGTATAAATTGTCATTACAATAAGGTGAAGCAAAATTATTAATATTTTGTAACATTCACAACGATAAGTTTTTATGTGTTGTGGCAATGATATGCCCTTATATGTTTTTTGATATCCGTTTTTCATAAAGTGTGACAAAATGACACTTTTGTACTTGAAATCCTGTAAGGCATACCGTGGTTATTGAACTTTTTATTAATTTTACAGTCGTATTTTGTGTCTTTTATTTGAAGAAGAAAAAACAATATTGATTTATGAAAAAATTGCTGCTCATTCCTATCGTTTTCTTTTTGTTTTTACCGGGAGGGATAAATGATAATACTTTTAAAGGACATTTTTCTCATTATTCGGAAAGCCCGACAGCACCTGTTCATGAGAATCGTGAACTATGGGTTGACTCGGTAATGGCCACATTGAGCTTAGATGAAAGAATAGCACAACTGCTTATGATTCGGGTTCAAACCAACAGAGATGAAGCCTATTATAACAGCATCAGTAATATTGTTCAGAAATATCAGGTGGGCGGGCTCTGCTTTTTTAGAGGAACGCCCTACAGGCAGGCCAAGCTTACCAATCGTTTGCAAAGTGAATCAAAAGTTCCTATGCTTATTGCCATTGATGGAGAGTGGGGTTTAGGAATGCGTCTGGACAGCACCATTTCTTATCCTCGTCAAATGACTCTGGGTGCAATACAAAATGATGAACTGATTTATAAAATGGGTGCAGAAATAGCCCGTCAATTAAACAGGATGGGTATTCATATGAATTTTGCGCCTGTTGTTGACATCAATAGTAACCCCCAAAATCCTGTCATCAATACACGTTCTTTTGGTGAATGCCGTTACAATGTTACCCGCAAGTCGTTGGCTTATATGAACGGTATGCAAGATAATGGCATTATAGCTGTTGCCAAGCATTTTCCCGGACATGGTGATACAGATACCGATTCACACTATACACTGCCCGTTGTTAACCATTCGAGAGCGCGGCTGGATTCATTAGAACTGTTTCCTTTTAAAGAAATGATAAAAAAAGGGCTGCAGAGTATTATGATAGCCCATCTTAATATTCCTGTTTTTATTTCGGATGCAAACGTGGCTTCTACCTTATCTGAAAATATCGTTACAACTTTACTTAAAGAAGATTTGGGTTTTAAAGGACTTGTGGTTACCGATGCCTTGGATATGCAAGGCGTAAGTGACCACTTCAAGCCCGGTACCATTGAGCTGGCTGCTCTTAAAGCCGGTAATGATATATTGTTATTGCCGCAGGATGTTGGTAAAGCTGTTGCTGAAATCAGAAAAGCCCTAATTAACAACGAAATATCCGAGGCGCTTATCAATGAAAGATGTCGTAAAGTTTTAAAGTATAAGTATAAAGTTGGCCTGAACAACTATAAAGCTGTTTCTGTCAAAAACTTGCATCAGGATTTGAATACGGAGTATGCGGAAAATCTCAGACAAGAACTTATTGAGCATGCTGTTACATTGGTTAAGAATAACAACTTCATTATTCCTTTCAGGCAGGAACAAGACAAACGTGTTGCTTCGGTAGCCATAGGAGAGGGGCAGCAAACAGTTTTTCAGCAGGAGCTCAGCAAACATTTCAACCTGCGTACTTATCAGGTGCCTAAGTCGCTTAATACCGCTGACATCATAAACTGGGTCAACAGGCTTTCTGATTACGATAAAATATTTGTCAGCATACACAATACCAATAGCTTGCCTCAAAGAAATTTTGGTATTACCGGTAACAGTATCAGGTTTATTAATGCTTTGAAAAAGCAAAACAAAATGATATTAAGCATTTTTGCAAATCCCTATGCTCTTTCATTTTTTGAAAATACTGACAATCTTGAAGCTGTTTTTATAGGTTATCATGATGAGCACTATGCCCAAAAAACTGTTGCTCAAATTATTGCGGGTGAACGCGATGCTAAGGGCCTGCTTCCTGTTACGGGTTCAGCTGCTTTTCCTGTTTACTCAGGCATTCAAACATCTGCTTATACAGGCTTTACTACTGTTTCGCCTGAATCGTTGGGCATACCGGCTGAAGCTATAGAAAAATTAGATGCTTTAGCACTTAAAGGCATTAGAAAAGGGGCATACCCGGGTTGCCAGATATTATTTGCAAAAGATGGCAAGGTTTTCTATCACAAAGCTTTTGGGTTTCATACTTACGACAGTCTTAGACCTGTACGTGTTACCGACCTCTACGATGTGGCGTCGGTGACTAAAATAGCAGCCACTACTTTAGCAATTATGAAACTCTATGATGAAGGCAAACTCGACATAAACGCGCGTATCGATACTTACTTGCCTTACCTTAAGGGGACAAACAAGGCCCATATCAGCATAAAAAATATTTTGGGACACCAGACTCGACTACATGCATGGATAGCTTTTTATGCTGAAACGCTTATAGATGGTAAACCAAACCCTGAAATTTATGATAATGTTTACAGTGAAGACTTCCCTTTTCAGGTAGGGGACAATTTGTTTATTCACAAGAACTATTATGATACCATAATTCAAAGGATTATTGATTTCCCGCTGAACAGAACAGCGAACTACAGATACAGCGATGTGGGTTTTTATTTTTTACGTGAAATCATTGAAAGACTCAGCGGCCAAAGGCTGGATGAATATCTTGTAGAGAACTTTTATAAGCCTTTAGGCTTAAAGGCAACTGTTTTTAACCCGCTTAACCATTTTGACAGGTCTGTTATAATACCCTCAGAAATTGACGACTACTTCCGTCATCAAAAAGTACATGGCTTTGTTAACGATCAGGGGGCAGCCATGACTGGCGGCATAGGTGGACATGCCGGCCTTTTTTCTAATGCCTGGGAAATGGGTGTCATTATGCAAATGCTTTTGAATAAAGGGAAAATGGGTGATACACAGTTGGTCAGATCAACAACTGTTGACAAATTTACCCAAAGGCATTTTGTGAGCAATAACAGAAATCGCAGAGCACTTGGGTTTGACAAACCTTTAATAACTTATAATATCAATGGCCCGACATGCAAGGGGGCTTCGCCAAGAAGTTTTGGCCACAGCGGTTTTACAGGGGCTTATGTATGGGCTGACCCCGAACATAATCTCGTTTACATTTTTTTATCTAATAGAACATTCCCCGATGCACAAAACAGAAAAATATCCCGTATGCATATTCGTACAGAGTTACATCAAATTATTTATGATGTTCTCGAGGATAATATTCCCTGATGGCGACCCCTCAATAAATTCAACGCCAAACCAGCTTTTCTTTACGCCAGCCATAGGGTGGCCGGCAGGGAACTTTATAGCGAGACCAGACTTCAGGCTGAAAGCCTGAAATTATTTCAACCCGAAGCTGCGCTTCGGAAAAAAAAAAGTCAAATTTCGCTCTGAAAGAGCAGCTTAACATACATGGGCTTGATTTTAAAGTTTTCTCGCATATACCTTGCCATTCCGATGAGTACCGTTGTAAACGGGACGAATAGGAATCTGTTTTTTTCCTTAAATCAGAAACAGGCAACTCAGTCTTTCAGACTGAATTTATGCTGTGTCTTTAACAAAACAATTTGAAATATGGTTACACCACCAGCACCTTAAAAAAAAGATTTAGCCATTTTCTTGAGAGAGGTATATATCAAAACAAATAAAATTGTAAATTTACATCGTAAAATATAGCCATGAATTTAACTGCCACAAAAACAAACGAAAATCATTCTCCCTTCAGGGACGGGGCAAAAGCACCCAGCCAAGGTTTT